>PKCQ01000248.1 GCA_002862265.1 Planctomycetaceae bacterium
TTTCGCCTTGGCTTTTGTTCGTACCGCTGGTGCCGGGCTCTCTTCGAACAACAGATCTAGCTGCAAGTTTGGCTTGTCTGGTTTCTCGATGTTCGCTGGAGAACTAACCCTTGCTTCTGCTTGCTTCTTCTTTTTTGACGTTCTTTTCTTTGCCACTTTCTTCCGATTCAAAGGCTTGCCATCTCTGGTGGCTGGCGCACTCACTCGTGGCTCCTTGGCACCCTGCAATGCGTCACCAGCCTTGCAGGCAGCCAAGCGTTCCATACCGAACTTGACGTAATCCTCAGACATTTCGAAGCCCAAGTACTTGCGCCCGAGCTTCTTGGCAACGGCCAATGTGGTACCGCTTCCCGAAAATGGATCCATCACGATATCGTCTGGATTCGAGCAGCCACGGACAATGCGGCCTAAGAGCTGCTCGGGCATTTGGCAGTTGTGAAAACCAACGCGTTCTTTGAAAGTCCCCGCGACACGCGGGAAGTACCAGGTATCTTCGTCGTCGGAAAAGCCTTCACAGTCCTGAGGACGAAGAATCCAAGTATCATCTGGCGAACGACCCGCGGGGTTTGAACGCTTGTCGTTGTAAACCAGTTGGCGCGCCGAAGGCACGGCAACACCGCTGAAATTGAAAGTAAACTCTTTCGGATCCTTAGTGAAGTAGAAAAGATGCGTGTGCGAGCGTGTGAACTTCGACTTGCAGTGCACACCAAAGGTGTAATACCAGACCACCCAGTTGCGCGTGTGGAACCCAAGTTGCTGAGCGGCTATCTTCAGTTCAGCTGCGAAGTCATCGCCGATTGCCAGCCAGAAAGTCCCATCCTTCCTGAGAACGCGGTGGATCTCGCTCATCCAGTCACTACACCAAGCGATGTACTTATCCGCTTCTAGACGATCATCGTACTCATCATAATCGTACCCTATGTTGAAAGGCGGATCGGCAAAAGCAAGATCCACGCTCTCCTTTGTTAGCGTCTGGAGTCCTTTGAGACAGTCGCCATGGTGGATCTTGCCGAGTGATTTCTTGAGCTTGGTCGCCATGAGCAGGAGAATCGTGGGTCAGGAACTTCTTGCAGATCAAGCTATTGTACGCTGCTAAACCTTCCTGCGCAAGACGCCACGAATCTTCATTGTCCCGCATTCATACGGAAGAGAATCAAGAGACCAGCAGTCACGCAGCTCAGACCAGCTGCGTGTTCGACAGGAGAGAAATAGCTACTGCGGCATGGTGCAAACTTCTTTGTCGCAAGCCGCGGCCACCTTTTGGCAACGCGCCATGGTGGACTCAAACTGGTCGAAGCTCAATGTTTGATAACCATCCGATGCAGCAGTTTCTGGAGTCGGATGAACTTCAATAATCAAGCCGTCTGCACCAGCGGCAACAGCTGCCACTGACATGTCGGGCACCATGTAAGCGTGGCCGGTTCCATGACTCGGATCGATGATCACCGGCAAGTGCGTTTTCTTGTGCAGATAAGGCACTGTCGCTAGTGGAAGTGTGAATCGCGTATGCCCTTCAAAAGTACGAATCCCGCGTTCGCAGAGCATCACGTTCGGGTTGCCTTCGTTAAGAACGTATTCGGCTGCCAACAAGAACTCATCGACTGTCGCGCTGGCCCCTCGCTTCAGAAGAACTGCTCTGTCACTCTTGCCAACCGCCTCGAGCAAACGATAGTTCTGCATATTTCTCGCACCGATCTGCAGTACGTCGGCATACTTGGCAACCAAATCCACTTCTTCGCTAGTCATCACTTCGGTAACGACGGCCAACCCAGTTTCTTCGCGTGCCAGCGCGAGCAGCTTAAGCCCCTCTTCCTTCATACCTTGGAAGCTGTAGGGGCTGGTTCGTGGCTTGAAAGCACCGCCGCGAAGTGCGGTAGCGCCAGCCTTCTTGACAGCCTTCGCCGAAGAAACAATTTGCTCTTCATTCTCAACCGAACAAGGGCCAGCCATGACACCAACCACTCCAGCGCCAGCTTGGTAATCGAGTACCTTAATGCGGGTGGGCTCTGACTTAAGCTCTTTGCTCGCCACTTTGTACGGAGCCAAAATCGGCATGACTTCGGCAACGCCTGGACCGCTTTCCAGCGAAGATGCCTTTGTGACGCGCTCGTCGCCGACAGCCGCAATAACGGTTCGCTCCGTCCCCTGAATCACATGTGCCTTGAGGCCCAAGCTCTGGACACGCTCGGTCATGTGTTGAATTTGCTCTTCGGTAGCATTCTGTTCCATCACGACGATCATCGGATTTTCTCGGTGGTTGAAAGTGGCTAGTGATACAAAAAAACCCCGGTGAGTGTTTCACCAGGGCTGATAGTTTTCCGTGTCTATTCAGCACTTACATACTCTGCCCATCCCCGCTACTGCAGTACGGTCCAAAGCCAAAAAAGTAAGTAAATGCTGGAAAGATGTTCATGCAGCCAATTATGGCTCCGGCCTCAGAATCAGCAATAGGAGAGTATCAGAAAATCGATTGTAGAAAAGTCAGTGTGATAGATTGAAAAGAAAATTGGCTTACCTACTGCAGTTTCATCCCAATGTTGGTTAAGGCAAGGCAGGCAAGATACCTTTCCACCTGAGGAACACTCCATGATCGTTCCGCGATGTTTTTTCGCTCTACTGACGCTCACCTCAGTATTTCCTTTAAGCAAAACACTTGCATCCGAGCCTACCCAGGAATCGCGAGAGACTCAGCGCGCTCATCTCAAGGTGCAATTCTTGTTCGATGGCCCAATTCCTATACGCCCAAAGATCGAAGGTACTAAAGAGGCGCTTTCCGCAGAGTGCGAGATCTTGTCCGAGTCTCTCATTGTCAATGAGAAACGGCAGATCCAGAACGTCGTGATGTATCTCGACACGCGGCGCACCAAGATGGAACTGCCTGACTTTTCACAAAGAAAGCCAGCGAAGCATGTTCTTGAAGCAAGAGATTGTCGCTTCGTGCCGCATATCCTCAGCACCATGGCTGGCGACACTATCGTAGAGAAGAACAGTGACAAGATAGGACACAACGCCAACTTCAGCTGGTTTAATGATCCAACATCAGGGCCCCTGATCCTGATAGGCTGCGAGAGAAAACAAGTCTTACGCAAAGCGGAGCCCGTGCCGATTCCAATCGAATGCGATATCCATCCGTGGATGAAAGCTTACATTGTCGTCCTGGCTCATCCGTACGTCGGAATATCGAACGAAAGTGGAATAATCGAGATCCAAGATCTTCCTGTCGGTAAGCTTACATTCAGACTCTGGCATGAACACTCAGTCAAGTCGATGGATTGGGGTGAGCTAGATGGCAAATCAGCAAGTTGGCCCAAAGGCCGAATTGAGGTCGATCTCAAACCCGGCATGAATGACCTCGGTAAAATCACCTTCAACGCAGAGAAGTTCAAGTCCACCATTGATGCAAGAGTGAAGCCCTAGCTCACTAAGCACCGAAATTATCGATTGATCAGACCGAGCATCTTTTCTGCAAACTGCCTACCGAGATCGAGATAACCAGCGGTGTCATAATGCCATGGATCGCTATAGCCGTAGTCATCAGTGGTGGTCACGAGCGCGGCGTAGCCATCTTTGGTTACGAAATCTGCTTGAGCTTTACGGACACGATCGCCCCAGTCCCAGACGCGACCATCCTTCTTGTCGTTTCCTGAATCCGAGATACGACCAATAACAACCGGCAGATCATCTGTGTGCAGAGCCGCACGAATAAGGTCCAATAATCGCTTCAAGTTAGCTTCGTAAGCATCAGCTACTTCAGTGCTATGTGCTGCGTCGGATTCCCCTTGCATCCATAGAATTCCAGCCGGATTCAACTTATCGTCTTCACCATCTCCATCAATATCGCGACTTGCCATGGCGCCGCGGACTGTGGCGAGGAAGTGATCGTACTGGTTGATTCCCTTTCCGTTGCCATCACCCTGCTCAAAATCTGGCTCCCAGCACCCGAACCCACCGGCGGCTGGCTGATGAATAGACGTACCGCCGCGCGAGTATTTGATGATGGCGATCTTCTTTCTAGGAAGAGATTCACTGATGAGTTCGGCAAAACTGAGTTCGACACCAAATCGCTTCGATAGATTGTTTTGCTTCCCGTCGGACTTGAATCCCACGCCATGCCCCGGCTCAAGCGTCGCCCATACACCGCGACCGTCGACCGGTTTCTTGTCCGGCGATGTATTGCCGTGAAAAATTTGAACCGCTGGTACTCCTGATCGATAGTCGTCGGGCAGCTGGTCCACGAAACCGTAGCCATCCATGTTCGACTGCCCTCCCAGGTAAAACACTAAGTATTCTTCAGCTCTAAGGGAATTGGCTGCAGCACTGACCAACAACAGGAAAATCAGCAGTTTCGAAAGCGTGTGACTAAGCATGGGTTCTCACATGGCTTGTGGTTTGGTGGGCATCGTGGCAGGCAGATCACCTCTCACTGCTCCACAACGTCGGCGTGCCCGCCGAAAAAAGTGCGTGACTGAGGCGTTCGACACAATCGGAGATTAGCGCTACCTCCAGCACTAACAACTTGGCCTAAACGGATTCTCGCATTTGAATTAAAATCCTCGGCCAGCAGAATAATTTCAACTCGGATTGGCTTTAGAGAATGAACAAGAAAGCAAAGACTGCGATCACGCCAACTCGGCAAGAAGATTACCCAGAGTGGTATCAGCAGGTCATCAAGAACGCGGACTTGGCCGAAAATTCACCCGTGCGTGGCTGCATGGTCATCAAGCCTTGGGGGTACACGCTTTGGGAGAACATGCAGCGTGGACTGGACAAAATGTTCAAAGACACGGGGCATCAGAATGCATACTTCCCGCTGTTCATTCCAATGAGCTTCCTAGAAAAGGAAGCGGAACACGTCGAGGGATTTGCAAAAGAGTGCGCCGTAGTCACGCACCATCGACTTGAACCCAACCCCGACGGAACGGGCTTGCGACCAGCTGGACCGCTCGAAGAACCGCTCATCGTGCGACCAACCAGTGAAACGATTATTGGTGCGATGTACGCCAAGTGGGTGCAGTCCTATCGTGATCTCCCAATCAAGATCAACCAATGGGCCAACGTCGTTCGCTGGGAAATGCGGACACGATTGTTCCTGCGTACGGCCGAGTTCCTATGGCAAGAAGGCCACACTGTCCACGCAACCGAACAAGAAGCGGTCGACGAGACCTATCAGATGCTCGACGTGTACGCTCAGTTCGCCGAAGAGCAAATGGCTGTACCAGTGATCAAAGGTGAAAAAACCGCTGGCGAAAGATTTCCTGGTGCGGACATGACGGTTTCCATCGAAGCCATGATGCAGGATCGGAAGGCTTTGCAAGCTGGCACCAGTCACTTCCTTGGTCAGAACTTCGCCAAGGCTCAAGACATTAGCTTCCAAGATCAAGACGGCAATGTCTCTCATGCGTGGACAACTTCCTGGGGCGTCAGCACCCGACTGATCGGTGCACTCATCATGACACACGCCGACGACGACGGCATGGTCATTCCGCCTCGGATAGCTCCAGCTCACGCAGTCATCTTGCCGATCTATCGCGACGTCTCGCAACGCGCTGAAGTGCTGGAATACTGCAAAAATCTCAAAGCCGAGCTTGAAACGCAAGTTTACGGCGGACGAGTTCTAGAGATCGAGATCGATGATCGTGACCTGCGTGGCGGCGAGAAAAAATGGCATCACGTGAAACGTGGTGTTCCAATTCGAATCGAAGTCGGGCCGAAGGATATTGCCAAAGATGCCGTTTTCATGGCTCGTCGCGACACCGGCGAGCACAGCAGCATACCTCGAGCGGAGCTGCTCAGCGAAGCAACAAATATCTTAGCTAGCATCCAAGACAACTTATTCCAGCGTGCTCTCAAGATGCGTGAGGAAAATACGACGGAAATTACCAACGAAGCCGACTTCCGAGCTTACTTCACTCCGAAGGATGTTAAAAACCCTGAGATTCACGCTGGCTTCGCACGTTGCTATTTCTCCTCTGAGGAAGAAGTGCAGCCACTGCTAAATGAACTCAAGGTCACGATTCGCAATATCCCGCTTGAGAACAACGATGAACCTGGAACCTGCTTCTTGACCGGCAAAACAGCTGCGAAAAAGGCTGTGTTCGCCAAGGCTTATTGATCTGATGGCTGAGCCCAAGGCACCTCCGCTGACGCTGCAGTTGGTGGCGGTATTCAGCCGCTACCCTGCAGCGATCGAGTGGGGGCGAGAGCGTATCGCTGAGAACTGGGGCGATCTCGCCTTGGTCAGCCCCTGCTTCGATCATTCTGAAACGAGTTATTATTCGCGAGAGATGGGCGAGGAACTGCAAAAGCAGTTCGTGATCATCCAAAGTAACGACGCTTGTGGGCGTGGCAAAGGCTTCTATGAGCCTGCAAAACTTGCGGAACACAAGTTACAAAGCAACCAATGGGAACTCGCCCTAGCCAAATCCTCGAACTATCCCGACCACCGCCCCGTAAACATTGATCCGGGCTACATTACGCTGACGAAACTGGTTTTGGCCAGCGCCAAAGATAGGGCTCACCGGATTTACCTATCGGGCGGCATCTACGCCGAAGAGTGCCTGTACTATTTGAATCGCCGCTGGAACGGGAGACCTTGGACCTACCCGGACTACCAACGCGACGACTTTCAATCGTTTTTCGAAGAAGCCCGCGAACTGTTGAAGTCCCGAATTGCTGACATACGAGAATCCGCAAGCGAGTGAATCGTCTAACGCCCATTTCAAGGCGTTGGCTCCACATCATGAAATTCACATGGAGTAAACAATCTTGAGTGGCTGGGCCTTAGCAATATTCCTGATCGCAGTTTTGCTGCCTAGCCTTCTGATCTCGGTAGTTTCGGTTGGGATTGTACGACGTGCGGCTGAAAAGCTCGGGTTGCTCGACAAGCCCGGTGCACGAAAAGTTCATACTACTCCCATACCGCTTGGTGGTGGACTAGGTATCTGGGCCGGAGTCATGGGCTCGCTTCTAGCTGGAACGATCGCTGTTCTTGTTGTGTCCAGTAGTGAATCGCTTGCCGCTTACTTCCCTGAGAGTATTTCCGCTAACTTCGCGGGACTTGTCGACAAGATCAGTGAGATCTGGGTGATCGCAGGCTGCGGAACCGCTCTGATGCTGCTCGGGCTGGCCGACGACCGCAAGGGGATCAAGTGGTGGATTCGCTTGGGTGTTGAATTTTCCGTTGCAAGTTTCTGTGTCTACTGGCAAGGCTTACAACTCACCGCTTTCATCGACCTTCCCTGGCTCACAGGATTGCTCAGTGTGATATGGATTGTCGCGCTAATCAACTCTTTCAACATGCTGGACAACATGGACGGCCTCAGTGGCGGAGTAGCGGCGATCTCGACAAGCATGCTGGCGTTGATGCTTCTGCTGAGCAATTCCCAGCCGCAAATCTTCGTTGCGGCCATGCTGTTGGTTCTAGTTGGTGCACTGATTGGCTTTCTTTATCACAACTGGCCGCCAGCAAAGATCTTTATGGGTGATGCAGGCAGTTATTTCATTGGATTCTGGATTGCAGTAGGGACATTACTGGCAACTTACACCAACTATCAAGGCACAACGCAGCACGCTGTGCTCGCACCTTTAATCGTAATGGCCATTCCGCTCTACGACATGATTAGTGTGATTCTGATTCGATTGCGTGAAGGGCGAAGTCCCTTTGAAGCCGACAAACGGCACTTTTCGCATCGCCTCGTTGATCTAGGCATGACAAAGAAGCAGGCAGTCTTGACGATCTACCTTGCTACAGCAACTTGTTCTCTTAGCGCGCTGCTACTGCCACGCGTTGATTTTGTCGGCGCGATTATCATCACAGCTGGTACTTTGCTGGTTCTCAGTCTTGTTCAAGTTCTCGAGAGTGTCGGCCGGGACGAATAGGATGGGCAGGTCCAAAACAAGCAAAATGCCGTCTACTGAATCGCAGCAGGACGAGAATGCTGATTCTCAAGCCACTCTGCCCTGGCTTTCGAATCTGGACTCCCTTGCAACCGGCCTGTTCGCCACGCTTGTCATTTGGTCCTTCCTCGACCCGGTCGATGCGACCAGTGTTTTCGAAGGTCAAGCTCTGGCTCAGAACTTAGGCTGGCTCACAAGCGGCCTGCTCTTCGCGCTGCTCGCCAAATTCCGAGGAGGATTTCATTGCAGCCGCTGGACTTGGGGACTCGGTCTAATAATCTTGGGCTGCTTACTTTGGAGTACATTCACAGCCGCTCACGAAAACAGTCCGCGCCGTGGATGGTATGGATTTTGGCAGGTCACCTCCATTGCAAGCTGTCTCTGCTGCAGCGCCATGCTCGCGAGAAAACTGAATACCAGGACGGCGCTAGTCGGCCTGCTGCTCATCGGCTCGATAGCCCTGTCCTTGCAAGGGCTTTATCAAGTGTCCGTTGTGTTTCCGGAAACACGAGCCGCCTATGAAGCAGATCCGGACGGAGTCATTGCTTCCATTCCTGATATGGTAGCACCCCAGGGTTCGCCGCAGCGAGCTCGGCTAGAAAGCCGCTTGTACAGCTCCGAGCCCAATTCGACTTTCGCACTGGCCAATTCACTGGCGACTCTGCTTTCTGCTGCCCTAGTGTTGCTAGGCGGAGTCGCACTGGACATATCGTTGCACAAAGACTGGCTCTTTACTGGGCGCGCAAAGCTCGCTCTTGGTGCTACAGCGTCGATCAGCGGTATCATCCTTATCTGTTGGTTCCTCACCCTCAGCCGAACCGCTTACGTCGGTGTCGCAATTGGCATCGTGAGTCTACTTCTACTCAGCTTCACTTCCTCCGTCAGCTCGCGCATCGGTCGCGGAAAGCTACTTGCGGCCGGAGTTGTATTCGGCCTGTTGTTTCTTGTTGGACTGGTCGCCCTATGGTTCTATGACAACGTGGTATTCCAGGAAGCCAAGAAAAGCTTGGGTTACCGTCTCGAGTACTGGGAAAGCACTTCGGCGATGATTCAGGATCATGCGTTGACCGGAGTTGGACTCGGTAACTTCCAGTCCCACTACCCGCAGTACAAGCTTCCCGTTGCGAGTGAGGAGATCGCAGATCCGCACAATTGGATTTTTGATCTAGCCGCTACTTTGGGAGTACCCTTGTTGCTCTGCACGTTGTTTGGCCTAGCCGGCTGGTTCATAGGCTTGCTTAGAGCGACCAAAATTTCGAACTCGGAATCAGCCGGAGCCCCAAAGTCCAAACCTTCAGATTCATCCACGAGTACATTCTTTATCAGTGCCGCAATCGGTGGATTCGTTTGCATCGCTCTTTTGTCTTTACTGAAGGGGCAAGATCTGCTGATCACACTTTTGCTGTGGAGTATTGCTGCAGGGTTGATCTTTGCCGCTTGGCCGATCTTAAAGGAAGCCTTGAGAACCGGCTCGCAGAAAACCGCAGCTGGCGCGATTGCAGTTTTGATTTGCTTGCTGGCAAGCGGCTCGTGGCAAGCCAGCGGATTGGCTATTCCACTCGTGGTGCTTCTGGCGTCAGCTACACCGACAGCCAGTCATCAGAGCCGGGGCGAAAACACGTCCTGGGCCATTGTTGTATTACCAACTGCGGCTCTAGCAGCTTTCGTGCTTCAAGCCTGGCGGCCTGTGAACGCCGCCTGGGCCAAATCGCAGCAAGCCCTGATCGCTACCTCCGCGAGAGAGCAGGCCAACCTATACGAACAATCCGTTGCGTTTGATCCGCTTGACGATACGCTAAAGAGTCACCTGGCTCAGATCTTTGCCGTGCAAGCCACGGCCGGTGGCAAAGGAGAATTCCCCAGGCTTTCGAAACGTGCGGTGGAGGTCCTAGATGAATGGCTGGCACAAGATTCTCATGCATACCCAAATTGGCGATTAGCCTGCCACATCGCCATGGATTTATCGGCACGCGCAGCCGAATTAAAACTACCCGAGCCAGAGGAACGATTTACTCAAGCAGCCAGAGAGTACGCGGAAGGCGCCATCATTGCCTACCCGACCAGTGTGGAACTCCGAGTACAGCTTTCGGCGATCGCTGCATGGACTGGCGATCTTGCAGTGGCCGAGACAGAACTTGACCGAGCAATTCAAATCAGTGAGACCACGCCTCACCAAGACAAACAACTGGGCCGACACCGAACCACGCTTCCGGGCGACCAACAGATTCGCTTTCCGTTTCCCGCGTTGCCAGCGGATGTCTGGATTGGCGGACAACCGACGGTAAATGCAGAACCTTTGATAGAATGGATCCGTAACAAATTGAATGCTCAGCGGTGAGGACTATAGATTCTGCAGCATCGATTGATTCGGTTTACAAATGTCCTAAGCTAAAAAGCCGCAAACATGCCCTCGGCTTCATCCTTTTTGCTGTGAAACCACTCCCAACTCTTTAGCTAATAGTTTTTTGCCATGTTGAAATCCATCATCGTCGCATGCGCGTTCGCTTGCCTCGGAATTGGGATGGGGATGGTTCAAGCCTCCCTCTCCAACAACGCGAGTGAAGAGCGTTTCTCAACCTATAGACCCTCCTTGGCGATGCGCAAGAAGGAAGCGACGGAAGAGGAGGTTCTGCAACAGACTAGCGGCACTGGCCAACCGAAGGCAGAAGTAGTCGGTGACGATGAGTACGATTTCGGATCGATGCTTCACGGCACTGAAATGAGTCACGACTTCCGTTTTCGCAATGCAGGCGATGCGCCATTGCTGCTCGAAATGGGTGACTCCAGTTGCAAATGCACCGTTGGAGAACTCGACAAGACAATTTTGCAGCCAGGCGAAGAAACGGATGTCACGTTGACTTGGAGTGCAAAATCCGTCACCCGTGACTTTGGCCAATACGCCAACATCAAGACTACGGATGTCCATAACCCCGAAATTAAGCTTTCGATCTTCGGACAAATCACCGAAGTCATCTCGGTCGTTCCTCAGGTCCTAAGGCTGGATAGCATTTCCGACACCGAAGTCACGGAGCGGAGGCTTATGGTTTATACGTATTCGGAAGACATCGACACGCTGAAACTTAACTGGACCGATGACTCGACCGACAAGCTCGTAGAACTGACACAATCTCAAATTGATGTATCCGAAATCACTGATCCAGATCACAAGAACGCTGTTGGTGCTTACGAGATCAAATTCAAGCTCAAACCTGGCATGCCACTCGGAAGCCTCGGCGCAAATATCCAGCTTCGTACCAATCATGAGGAAAGAATTGGAGTCTTGGAAATCCCGGTAAGAGGTCGCGCTATCGGATCTCTTCAACTCGTTGGAGGACCATCCTTTCTTCCAGATCGCAATTTGGTAAAGATGGGCAACATCAGCCAAAGCGAAGGGCGCAAAGTCTCTATCAGCCTCTTCATCCAAGGTGACAACAAGAAGGATATCATTCCTGAAGTTCTATCCGTTTCTCCACCCGAGGCGCTTCGAGTCGAGATTGGTAAACCGACGGAGACGGCAAAACGCATTCATTACCCGCTCCATTTCGTTGTGCCTAAAGACGCACCTGAAACTCACTTCGATGGCCGAAGTTCGGAATCCAGTGGTCAAGTCGTGATCAAGACGAGCGGCGCACTCAGCCGAGAACTAAGAATAAACGTGCAACTAGACGTCTCCAAATAAGTAAGCTTTCGGTGGCACAAAGGCACTTACCCAAGGGAATCAGAATGGTTGCAGCAAAACAAGGACAGCGCGAGTGACCAAGTCAGTTCTTTTGTCGCACCCAGCTTGGCGAGTCGAAAGCAATGGTTTTGCTAGCATGAGATTCACCCTCGGCCTTGGCTTCGTATTCACACTTGCGGCCGCAGTCGGTTGCAAGCAGTACCAGACGGAAGAGGGCCCTGCGCCCAAAGAGACAGCTGTGATTGCTGAGGCCGATGC
>PKCQ01000346.1 GCA_002862265.1 Planctomycetaceae bacterium
GCCGTCGGGCCAGCGCTTTCGGCTCGCGTTCGGCGGCGATTGGGCGTACATTGTGCGCACGGATGATGATGCGCCAGAGGGCGCAGCGAGCTGGGCAAACGAGTTGTTCAATCAGCGCTTGCACCAGACGGTCGAGTTCTGCTAACAGCACACAGTGCTTCACCCGGGATACTTGAATTGAGCCAGTGGTATCGAGACTATTTCGCTCGTTCGCCCGAAGTGGGTCGGCTCGAACTGAAAACTGCACAGGGTAGAAAACTGGACGCCGGTTTCTATTGCCGTTAACAGATTTTTCTGCTCTTTTCCAATCCTTAGCGGCTGTTCCTGTTTTAGAGTGCGACCAATTCGAGGCTCCCAAGTGTTTCAGATGAGACCGAACTGATTCGATAACAATGGACCTACTTTCCAAATACATATACGTCGGGCGGGGTGAGTGTGCACTAATTCGTATTTTGACGAATCTCGTCAAATACAGATTCAGAAATGGAATAACAACTCGACTTGATGCTAGCAAATGACAGTTTCGCAAATTTGATTTCTAATCGCGCTTTACAGTCTGAGTCCAATCTTACACAATGCGTCGCTCCAACTCATTTTAATTCGTCACGGACGACTCATCTCAACACGCATTAGATGAAAACGATTGCTCAATATAGGAGCATAGGATTGCTAGTGAGTTTACGTTCAGATATTCAATCAGGTAGCAAGGATGTTGCGGCTATCCGTTAGCGAATTGTCCACCTATCGATGGACCTTCGAAGAAGATGTACTCCACTATCACGCAGCGGGTTTCGAGGCCATTGGAATTTGGCGGCCCAAGTTCGCCGAGTACGGGGAAGAGAAGGGCGTTGAGCTGATCAGCGAACACAATATCTCGATATCTTCCTTGCAATGTGTCGGTGGCTTCACGGGAAGTGATGGCCGCAGCTACAAAGAGAGCATGTACGATGCTCTCGATACAATTCAACTTGCTGCTGACATCGGTGCAGAGACCGTCACTGTACTGTCCGGTGGCAGAGCAGGACACACCAAGGGCCACGCGAATCGGCTATTACGGTTAGCGCTAAAGGATTTGGCTGAGGCCAGCCAAGCGGTCGGAGTACAGCTCGCCATCGAGCCGACGCATATTGGTTGCTCTTACGACTGGTCTTTCCTCAATACGATTCCTCAGTGCTTGGATCTGATTACCGAGATCGACAATCCAAACTTGGGAATCACCTTTGACTGTTACCACTTGGCACAAGACGAGACCACGATGCTGTGGCTTGATACCATAGTGCCACACATTCGCTTGGTCCAACTGGGCGACTCAAAGCACGCTCCACTTGGCGAGCAGAATCGTTGTCAACTCGGACAAGGCCACGTACCACTTGAGAGAATCGTTTCAGTCCTGCAAGAACAAGGCTACAATGGCTTTTACGAAATCGAGATCGTCGGCCAAGAAGTCGAGCATCTGAGCTACGAAAAGATTCTCAACGAAGCCAAGGAAGTCGCCGTCGCTTGGTAGCCTGTAGTGGGATTCACTAGAATTCCCTCTCCTTCAAAACAGACCGACGCTGCATAGCAATGCAGGCGGAGACCACTACTTTCTACGACTTATCAATGCAGGCCTTGGTGAGCTTTTCCGCTTCCTGGGCGTTCAAGAGCACCAGTATGGTACGCGACAAGTATTACGCTGCAAATCAACCCAATAGCAATAAACCAACCGCACGTGGCCGGGACGGAACCGGATCTTCTGAGCGGCGCGGATGACAAGCCGGACGCTTATCTCAAAAACGGGGGCATTCCACGGACTCTTGCTAGCCCTTAGCGTGGGATACCAGGCTTTAGGACGCCACCGCCGGGCGGTATGGCCACACGTTGCTGCGGAGGAACCCACGGAGTACGCTGCACCTTAAATCCATTAGGCGCTTTGCCGGGGATGAATTGACCGCCAAAAAAGTCCTGGAAGTTTTGCATCACTCCGCCAGATTTGCTCTCCTTGCGATTGGAAAATTGATAGATCTCTTTGTGGTCTTTCTGGGCAGTCCAATTTGGTTTGAATACGATCAGTGCTTCCGGCAAGATGTCCGTTCGCGATAGAACCACCTGAACTCGCGAGTAGTTACCAGCATCATCAGCTCGTCTCGGCCAAGCTTCAATCCAGACAGTCTTTTGGTTACTTGGGATAATTCGCAACCAATAGCGTTGCTTGAGTTTTTCAGCCGTTACACCGAACACAAACGGCAATGGGCTGTTCTCAATCAGAGCACCGCGTTGCTGCGGAGGTAGTTCAAACTGCTTCTCCGTCTTAGTGTTACGATCGCGATCGTAGACCCAATTGCCATCGCAAATCCAGTATTCTCCAAAGGGCCGCTTCGGGTCAACGCGGTATTCGATCGGGTTGGCGTTTGCCAGAACCTTGACTTCGTCGACGCGATAAACACCTTTATCTGGTTTCATATACCGAATCTCTCCGTTCGCTTCACTGAAGAAGGAAGCTGCCGGGTTCGAAGGGTGTTGAAAGCGACCAGGATCATATTCCCAACGCTGAAAACTGCACGTGTAGCGATCTACACCTGCTGATCGCTGCTCCCAAACTGTCAGGACACCATTCAAGAATTGCTGTTCCTCTGCGGTTAGCGCCGGAAAAGGCTGCTGAGGCACCTGAGCAATGCCTTGCTGAACAGCCTGATTCACGTTCGCAACAGGAACTTGCTGTCCAGCTGGCTCGCGATTTACGGCCTTATTACCAACCGGTACTTGCCCCTGCCCCACAGCTACCGGTATTGGAAAAAACAAGCCAACCAATAGAGACAAACATATTCCGCGATTG
Organism: Planctomycetaceae bacterium; assembly: GCA_002862265.1. Classification (GTDB taxonomy): domain Bacteria; phylum Planctomycetota; class Planctomycetia; order Pirellulales; family Pirellulaceae; genus Aureliella. Next base: position 2,816 of record PKCQ01000346.1, read on the forward strand.
AAAACTAGACTTTGCATGAGCATCTTCCGTGACGCTGAGTAGTTGAGATCCAAGGCAGTTTGCCTTAGCCGGAAGAGTAGCAAATTCGCTGCGCACAGCCCTAGGGGGATTTGGGCTGGAATCGACAGCTCGCCTGATCGACTCCGCAAACATTGGTAGGCCAGGCAGTTTAGCGATACTGAGCAGCGACTCTCTACGACGCCTAGCCGGCAAACAGAGCTGAAGCGATAATCACGTCTGTTCTTTTTCTGGTTTAAAACAAGAACCATACGTTGGTAAAGCCCGCAGACAGCCCCGGTCCAAGTCAAAATGAAGGCGTGCTCTATTTGAGCTCCGAGGACGAACGCGCGAACGTTGCGACTCATGGCTTGGCTATTGCATTGAGCCTGCTGGCGGGGGCTTACTTCTGGCGAGCAACAGAAGAATCAGAAATCGGGCTCCGCCTTTGTTGCCTGCTTTTTTCAGCATCTATGACAGTCGTCTACGCCTTTTCTACGCTTTCCCACGCCGTGCATGAACCAAGGAAACGCAATTGCATGCGGGCTTGGGACCAGGGCACGATCTACTTTTTGATCGTCGGAACTTATTCGCCTTTTATATGGGAAGGCAGCTCTGAGATTTTTCGATCGGTATTACTTGCAACAGTTTGGCTTGTCGCTTGCCTTGGGTTTTACTCGAAGGTCCTCGCCTCCCATCGAATCAACTCGGTTGCTACGCTCACTTATCTCGCGCTCGGATGGTTGCCGGCCATTCCGTTGATTTCGACTACGCCTTGGCAGTGCTTTCTGTGGATGCTGTTGGGGGGACTCTCCTACTCGTTCGGCGTCATCTTCCTAAAGATGAGTTCCCGAGTTCGCTACTCACATGCGGTTTGGCATATCATGGTCATGCTCGGAAGTGCTTGCCACGTATACGCCGTGAGTCTGCTTCTCCTTTAAGCGTTTCGCAACGCGGAGCGTAAGCGAGCCTACACAACAGACCTTTGCTCGCGACTCGGGTTGTGACACCTTAGAATGTGTCACATTAAAAAAAGATTTGTGCCACGGTAAGAGAACTAGCCTAGACCTACTCCGAGGCAAACAAGATTTTGCCCCAGAGGATCAAGAAATTCGGCAGCCGTCGCCAGCCAGAGGACAACCTAAACCTGCTTGGTTGCCTTAATCTTTTGGATGAAGTGCTGTTCTCCGGAAGACTCAGTAAGCTTGGCAGCTCGCTTCTCGGCTTCACCCTTTTGATTAAATTCGAAGACTGCAACGCGTTTCAGATTGGGGTTGAACACAGCCCAATAGATAAGTGTTCGCGTTTCAGTTTTACTTTTGCGACGAGTCTTTGGTTTGGAGACTTCTGCTTCGGTAGTATTAATGTCCGCTTTAACGATCTTGCTGGTCAGTGAAGCTTTCTCGTCAGCGACTTTCGCTTTGCTTCGAGTGACCTTCGCACTCGACTTTGCTTTGGTTGTTGCCTTAGCCTTGGTGGTTGTCTTGGGTCGTGATTTCACAGCAGTAGCGGCGCGACCAGCCATGCTTGAGGCTCCTTAGATTGAGGAATAGGGAATGAGAGACAAGAAGAATAGAAAGTCAACTCCGCGCGTTTTCAAAATCGTTTTTGGCGGACGCGCAACCTGATACTTCTTCCCTGTTCGTCAAGCGCAAACGTATTCAAAGGAGGGGATCGAGGGGCATTTAAGAACGTTCCGGCGAGTCTCGGATGCACCAAGCTTGAATAGTGGTAAGTCCTGAGGAAGGATTGCTTGAGTACGATCAAGTATATCCGAATTCACAATACTTTTACAGTACTTTGAGCTACTTTCGTAAATCAAAAGACTTTCCCCAATTCTGGGTTGACAACCACGCACAAACACTCATCTGATGCAACCACTTGCTCTCCGCAAAACACTAGTGACCGCCACGCAACAGTCAGACAGCGGACCGGCAGAAGCGCGTGAGGAAAGATCGCCACTCCCCTACTTCGAACCTAAAAACACTACACCAAGCAAGACGCGAATATCGCTTGCCTTTAGCTGCCTTGAGGAGGCTTTCCGTTTCCGGCAGCAATATGCTCTTTTCGCCCTGCGGCATAATCGTTTCGATTCGGGTACGTCTCATCGAGCCACTGCTGAATCGAATCTGGAACAGGTGCATCTTGCTGCATTTTGAAGACAAGTCGCCGCATGGCGTGACGGCACCAGCCACAGCCGGTCCCAGCGCCTTGACATTCAGCCAGTTGACTCGGCACACGTACCCGTTCGATTCGAATGTAGTTGATTACCTTCCTCCAGCTGACATGAAAGCACATGCACAACTCGTCGTCGACTTCCACTGTACTAACCTATGTTTTGGATCATGTAGCGTCCGATTTCACAAGCCGCGATGTAGTCGTCAATATCGAGCGTTTCTTGATTTGTATGGACATCTCTTTGCCCGCAGCCAACGGTCACGGTCGGAATGCCGTGCTTGACCAACCAATTTGCATCGACCCCGCCATCCGAGATAGCTTTGGCTGGCTTCACTCCGAGATGCTTGATCGCCTCTCTAGCCAATATTACAGCGGGAGACTTGGGATCCAGCCTAAAAGAATCGTAGTCCACTCGACGTTCTACTTCTGCACGAACCTGCGTTCCATCCTTTGCCTTGGTTTTCTCTGCTGCTTGCACGAAAGCCTTTTCAATTGCATCAGCGATCGCGCTTCGGCAGGAGCTGTCGTGGCTGCGCGCTTCGGCCGTCACTTTGGCAGCTCCCGCGACTACATTAGTCGCGACTCCTCCATTGATAACGCCAATGTTGCTCGAGCCCTTCTTGCCATTTTTGCGAACGGCACCCAGCCATTTATTCTCAACTAGGCTCCCAATAGCGACTCCGGCCGCATGCACCGCACTGGCGCCTTCCTCTGGGGCTAAGCCCGCGTGTGCAGGCAGTCCCGTCAGCCGGATCTTCATGCGTTCTCCGCCCGTTGCCCCCACCGTCATCTTGTAAGGATCACCGCCGTCAAAGTTGAGTGCCATCGCAGGTTTACCCAACTTTGAAACCGTCATAAAACGACTGCCGTGCAGTCCGATTTCTTCTTGGACAAAGAAACACATCGTAATCGGCGGCAAGGATACGCCCGACTCCATCGCTTCCATCACTGAGATCAGAACGGAAGCAACGCCAGCGCGATCATCGGCGCCAAGGCCTGTTTCGGGATTTGCCGAATAGATCGTCCGCCCGCGCCGTTTGGGCTCACATCCCACACAGATTGGGACTGTGTCCAAATGTGCCGAAAGCATAATACGCGATCGTTTTCGATTTCCAGGAAGCTTGACAATCATGTTGCCGAGCGCTCCGCCAGCTGGCGATTTCTTGTGAGCACTGTCATGACTGATACATGAAGCAGCAATCCCCATCTCATTCAGCTGAGACTCGACGACAGCCGCAACCTCCGACTCCTCGCAGCTCATTCCAGGAATAGCCATCAACTTCGTAACAAGCTCGACGGCTCGTTTTTCATTTACTTTTTGCATCAGATGTCCTGCGGGGTGAACCAGCCAAAACCAAGCAATTCCCGTCTGGCATTTTGTCGATCTCGCGACAGCGGGGACCAGCGATTTGGTCGCCACCACCTGATTCTACTCAACACGCGGACTAAGTGCACTCTAGTCGAGTGAGGCCAATGCAAAAACTTGCCAGTTGCGATAGACTTCTTCCTTTACGATCTGCCTCTCTTCCCGATTGAACAAGGCCCCATTTGTGTCTCAAAATCAGCGACGTCGAATTGGCATACTTACCGGTGGAGGTGATTGCCCAGGATTGAATGCCGTGATCCGAGCAGCAACCAAGTCGGCCATCTATCTCGGCTACGAAGTGGTGGGATTTCGCAAGGGTTACGAAGGTCTGGCCGATGCAGATGTCATGGAACTGACTCTGGAGAACACCGCAAGCATTCTAGATGAAGGCGGCACAATCCTGGGTTCAACGAACAGAGGTCGATTCTCGGCCAAAGTCGGGCATGACGAATCCCGCAAGGTCGCGCCAGAATTAATTCAGCTCGTCCAGAAAAACGTCGAGGAGCTGGCAATCGACGGATTGATTTGCATCGGCGGCGATGGCTCGCTCAGCATCGCTCAGCAACTTTTCGAGTCTGGTGTCCCCTGTGTGGGTGTCCCCAAGACGATCGACAACGACCTCGGATGCACGGCTTTCACTTTCGGTTTCGATAGCGCTGTTGCCTGTGCTGCGAACGCGCTCGATCGACTTCACACGACCGCCGCCAGTCATGAGCGGCTTATGGTTTTGGAAGTCATGGGACGGCACGCAGGATGGATCGCCCTACACGCTGGCCTAGCCGGCGGCGGAGATGTGATCCTCATCCCCGAGATTGACTGGAACTTTGAGAATGTCTGCGCAAAAGTCCTGCAGCGCAAACAAATGGGCAAGTTGTTCACTTTGGTAGTTGTAGCTGAAGGTGCAAAGCTGCCCGGTGGCGGACTGGTCACATTGGATCCAGAGAATAAGAATCGCCAGACGCGTCTGGGAGGCATTGGGCAGATCGTAGCAGATGAGATTGCTGCGCGACTGGCAACTGAGACGCGTTGCGTTGTCCTTGGACACTTACAACGAGGCGGGCAGCCCACCTATTTCGATCGTTGCCTCTCGACCCAGTACGGAGCCCACGCAATTCGCCTCATCGAAGAACGGCGATTCGGCGAAATGGTCCTGTACGCTCCTCCAGAAATTGGCAGCATCGCGATTAGCGAAGCAGTGAAGCAACTCTCTAAGGTTGATCCCAACGGAGCTGCGGTAGAAGCCGCTCGTGCTATGGCCGTCAGTTTTGGCGACACAGCAGACTACCATAACCCGTTTCCTCAATCGCAGGTGGAGTCAAAGACTTTTGCAGAACAATACAACGTTCCTATTTCAGCGCTTTCAACCTCCACCTTCGAAGACTTTGACTGATCATTTTCAGTCGCGCGAGACGCAGTCACCAGTAATGACATTCCAGTCAGACTTACTGTCCTGAATGCAATGCGTATGAAGATGAATGCAAAATTGGAAGGTTCACATTACTAGAACCCAGGACTCTCTGGCTGCTAAGTTTTTCGGCAGCTGCGAATTGAATGTGCTCACACTGCCAGCAGCCAGAGCAGGCGACTTGCACAATGGATCAAACGAGTGGTTCAAGTGCTGCGCGGCAAACTCAGCTAGCGGTAACGAATCTTCCACTAGGCGAGCTATCCGAATCTTAACGTGATAAGGCACACCCTTTGCAACTTTTATTTTCTGCCCCCAAGGTTTGGCAACTCCCCTCGTGGTGCCCGATATCCAAGACTGGAGAGCAAAAATGTCCGTTGCGACACCATCAATCCAATTTCGAACTAGCTCGCGTAGTTTTCTTCAACACGTAACGAAGCTATACCTGAGCCCCGTCACGCTGCTAAGTTTCAAGCTGATTATCGGTTTCGTTTCAGCCTATGACATCTTCCTCACAATTAAGTACATCGACTCGCTTCCGATGTTGGAGTTGAACCCAATCGGCCGTTGGTTGATGAGACTAGATAGCGGGCCAACTTGCAGCCTCGATCAAGTTGCCTGTTTCGTTTCAGCCAAGTTTGCTGGCAACTTCCTTTGTCTATCTATAATCGAGATGCTGGGAAGTTGGAAAAGAGCAGCGGCTGTATCGGCGGCCTTCGTGGTCGCCGCCTTGCAGCTCCTACTGCTGGGTTTCTTGACGTCAGGCACATACTAGCCAAGCGCCAATGATTCGTGCCTTACCACATCCCGAAGCGTTCGTTTTGCGGTTGCTTACCCATGTTGTTGAATCATGAACTCTAGCTTCCAAGGCAAAAAATATCACGCTGCAGCACGAAGAAAGAATAGTAATAGTGTGGTTTTCTGACTTCAGAATTCGCACTGCTGTTCGGTCTTCGATATTCTCTCGGCCGAGTCCACTGTTATGGGTAACGTCTTAAATCTTGCGCACAATATGTGAAAGTTGGTCCTTGAACTGTAAGGAAATGTTTTGCGATCGAAAGCTTGCTACGCCGGATCGACATTCACGGTCCGATCGCTCAGCTAGAAGAAGTCGATTTGTCAAAGGTCCGAATTCAAGATGAGAACCACGAGCCCGAGGATCGGTTGTATCCGTTTTAACATAGAGCCCTCATGACGAAGCCAATTTGTCAATCTTCAGCCAAATTGCCGACGCGTCCCGTGCTTCAGGGGCATCTAAATTCGAGAAACTTGGTGCCTGCAATGCTCGGGCAATAGCTTTATGTCTTGCCCAAACTGCAATCGCGGCTTGATATCCAAGACATTAGGAACCGCTGTTAGAATAAACCTCATCACGAGCGCGAAGACAATACGCAATTGCGCTGAACGGAAAGGATGCAACATTCGCTATGGCAAAGGCAGATTCAAGTGCCCTCATCGTCAGCAAGAAAAGTTACCGTCTCCTTCGAGCCGCTAGCTAGACTTCGGCGTCGTCTTTCATACATATGCGCGATAATCAGGATACGCCTCAGGGAATTAGTCTACGCTGGCTTCGGCGTAGGCTTCTTCTGTTTCCCATATTCGCACGCGTACTGCTTGAGCGCCACTTCCCTCCAAAACTTTTGGACACATAACTTCTAGCAAATACTTGGCCATGTTCTCAGCAGTTGGATTGTACGGCAGCTTGAAGAGCTTCGATGGTTGTACTGTTTTAAGAGCTTCGATTGCATTCTGATCTTGCGCAGATACCAAAAAGCTGTGATCCCAATTCGCGTCGATCCAGCCTTTGGTCCTTGCTTTTAGATCAGCAAAGTCGAGAACGCGACCGACTCTGTCAACCTTTTCGCTGGTGACGAAAATATCCGCAACATAATTGTGGCCGTGGAAATGCTCGCACTTACCGCCATGTTGATACAATCGATGGCCAGCGCAAAACTTAATCCGCCGCATGATTGTCAAACTCATTTCATCACTCTCATTTTTGAATTGAGATCTCTTCTAAATAGAAAAAAAGAGCTATTTGCTTCGATGAGCTACCTAGGATCGAAGCTTCGGATTGCTTCGGTGGCGGTCTTTGTCGCGTTCTGTTTTCTTGGCTATATTTGCGTGAAATGCAGTTTCTAAATCGACTCCGGTCTGGTTGGCAAGGCATATCAGGACGAAAAGCACATCTGCCATCTCATCGGCAAGAGCACTCGGCTTTTCGCCAGATTTGAAGGATTGTTCCCCGTACGTCCTTGAGATCAAACGTGCTAGCTCACCGACTTCTTCAACCAGTTGCGCCAGATTTGTTAGTTCGGAAAAATAACGCACTCCAATCGACTTGATCCACTCATCGACCCTTTGCTGAGCCTCGGCCAAAGTTAATTTAGAATCCGTATCATTCATCGCAAACTTTCAACTACTGCCAGCAAAACCAAAGCAGGTTTTGGTCAGAAAATAAAAAAGCGGATGACGATGATCATCCGCGAAGTATTTTTCGGCCCTAACCCAATTCCACAAGCCCAGCTGTACAACGACCGTTGAGCGTGGAATGACTCGAAAGAACGATGAACTAGCTCCAGTCATAGGCATCCAGCCCACGTTGACGGCGGATGAATACTTGCGAACCGGCAACCGCCAAGTGAGCCCAACTCGGTTCGTCACTGACTCGCTTCTCATCAAGTAGCGTGTACTTCTCTGGATCTGCAGCAATTAGTCGGAGATCTCCTGCTTCATCTAGCGACAAGATATTCTTTCCATTCGTCACCATACTCCAGTATTTACCGAATGGAGTTGTTCGCCAAGTTTCCTCACCGGTCGCCAAGTCGACGCAGGAGACTCGGTTACTGCGAAGATGCACATACAGGTGATCACCAACGATCACCGGCGAGGACATGTACGCCTCAGTCTTTGACTTCCATGCTGTTTCGACAGACCAATTGCCTCCGCTCTTCCCAACGCTTAGCATGAAGGCCTTCCCGCCGTAACTACTGGTAAAGACACTGTTTTTCCATACGGAAGGCGTGAGAATGTTCATCCCGCGGAAAGAGGGGATATCCTGTTGCCACAGAACATCGCCAGACTCAAGCGAGATACCACAGAGTGTCTTTCGAGTCTGGACTACTAGCTGCCTAACACCATGTAGCTCGGAAATGATTGGCGAGGAAAAGGCACCGCCGTACATTCCCCCACCGTCACCCATAGCCTCCCACACCAACTCTCCATCCGCCAGGTTGATCTTTCTGACCGCCCCACCAGCTTGCATGTAGACATATTCACCGTCGATCAGCGGAGAGCACACTAAACCGAACGAAGGAAGTGTAGCCCCGTGCTGCTTGACGAAATCAATTCGCCAAGTTTCATTGCCGGTTTCAGCGTCGAATGCGGCAACAACGTTTCGCATTCCCCCTACCACAACCGTCTTGCCATCCGTCGCTGGCGTCGAGCGAATCCAATCACCATTGGCTTTGGCGAAGAAAGGCACTGCCATCGCGCCAGACCACTTTTGCTTCCAAACCTGCTCGCCGGTTTGCTGTTCCAGTGCGATAAGCGTCTCGTCGCGTCTCGCAACAGTCTCTGTCGTGAAGACTTTGCCTCCCGCCACGATCGGACCGCTGTAACTATCGCTGAACCGATTGCTCCAACGTCTCTTCAATCCAGAGAAATCCGAGGACCAATCCCCTCGAACGACCCCATCGCGGTTGGGACCTCGCCAGGAGGGCCAAGGAACGCTGGGATTCGCCGAATTGCTCGCTATTGCGGAAGCTGCGGAGTTGGCAAGCAAAGCTCCTGCCGCTAAGGATCCAGTGGTTTTCAACACGGTTCGTCGCGAGCAGTGGGCTGCGGTCTGCATGATCAGTTCTCCGAAGATTCGATAGAGTGTCTTCTCCCATGTAACGCGCTAGCAAAAGCCGCTAACTGCTGCATGTTGTCACAGTGGCCCGTGTAGTTCATCCGTGGACGAACATCATCCCCCAAAGCGCGGCCACCAACCACCACCATAGTATCACTTGGTAAAGCATCACTTAGCTGAGCGAATTCGCTTAAAA
>PKCQ01000496.1 GCA_002862265.1 Planctomycetaceae bacterium
TAGTCGTAATGTCGCTCGAGAGCTTGAGTCCAATTGCCACTCGACATTCCACTTTCGAGAAACTGCACGAACTCTTGCGGGCTACTCTGGTCGATCAGGAACCGAACGGCCGAGTGTCCTTGTGCATAGAGCGGCAGGATATCGTGCGGATACTCCTTGAGCGCGAACATGCGGTTGAAGGCGAGTCCACGTCCGGTTTCCAGGAACTGTCTCAGATATTGGCGATGCTTCCTCTTCTCGGACTCATGTTCGACTGTCGTGCAAGCGCCTTCGTCAGCCCAGCGGGGAACAAACTTTCCGCGCTGCGCGTATTTGGCGAAATGGCTAGCTAGGATCGTGTGCGAGATTTCGTGTGGGAGTACGCTGTCCAAGATGCGTTCTCGAGAGCCGTCGACGGCCATCTTCCAATTTCCGACCCCCATGGCCGTCGGGCCAAATTCGGTGCGACCACTTGCTCCTAGATGTGGCGCCGCGGTAACATGCACTGGGCAGCGTTCAGACCAAGGCGGCAATTCCCTACCGAGCCAATGGATAGCTAGCTCGCGGCGGAATTGCTCCGCGGCGTCCAAGACCGCTTGAGCTAGCTCAGGTGAAGATGCAAAGACGAGAAAGTTTTCGCCGTTTGCAACATATTGCGCTGGCTGAGGCCGGACGACGGGCATGTGTATGGGAACTTGCGCATATTGAGCTTGCAGCTTGGGACTGAGAGCAAGCGAAAGAACCAATACGATGCTGGTTGGAAAGGAGAGTGGTCGCGGCTCAAGACGGCCACAGTGCAGGAGGTGCGCAGGGCGACTGGTACGAGCTTCCATGCTCGATGACTCCTTGAATGTCGATGCGGGTCTAACTCGGTGTTCGCCCATCCAACAGCAATCCTCCTGATTGCTGAAGCTCGGCTACGGAGTCGTGGATGGACCAACATTCGAGGGGAGGCAAAGTCTTCGCATCCCAACGATCTGGCGATTTCCAACGTCTGGGGCTTCGCTACTGGGCATGGTGAGTCTAGGAAAAGAAACTAATCGCTCGAAAGGCCAATCCAACGCTAGCAGTTGGAAGCAGCAGTAATCTGGTGACACTGCCAATTCTCGCAATCGATAAAACCCGCATCGACGCAATGATTGTTGTTTTTTCGCAACATCGCTATGCGACCAGGAGGAGTGCGTGATTTCAGCAGATGCTAGCTTTTGTCAGCTCGTTTAGCTGCGTTTCCCCGAAACCGAGGTCCTATGTCTACTCAAGCCAATCAAAGCTGGAATCAGTTTCTCCGATCAAATTTTCGCTTGAGCCGACTCACCAATCCTCGTTTGGCGGCCTGGATGTTGACTGCTCTCGGAGCCGGATTTCTGGCTTACGTCTCCCGAGTGCATGAGATCACGCACGACTTGTTTCACGAGATGTCGCTCTTTCGAGAAGCCTTGGTGCGAGGTGATTTTCCCCAGCAGGAAGTCTTCGCCTACACCGACACGGTCAATCCGTCCGTCCACCATGAGTGGGGTACCCGTGCGATTGCCTACTTCGCCACGATTGGCTCCGGCTTTGGGCTTACAGGGCTGATTGCATTGAAACTGACGTTGATGGCCGCACTCTGGTTGATGCTTTATCGCGTCGCGCGGCTTCGAGGAGCACACCCCTACATTTTCGCTTTGGTCGCCTTCTTCTACTTTCCAGTTTTCTGGGTAGGCTTTGCTACCGTTCGCGCCCAGCTATTCACGATGGTCGCCATAGCAGCACAGCTATGGATGCAGGAACTCGACTGGCGTGGCAAACGAAGCTGGGTCTTTGCCTGGTTGTTGATGCTCGTTGCATGGCTCAATATCCATGCAGGCTTCGTCGTCGGCCTAGGGATGATCGCCTTTCATAGCATCGAGAGGTTTGGATTCGCGTGGTGTGACTCACGATCGCTGAAAAAAACTTTTCTAGCTATTTGGCACTTGGTAGCTGCTGCACCGGTAGCGGCAATTTGTTGTTTGATCAATCCATACGGATGGCAATATATACCTTATCTGATCCGCGCGATTTCGATGGAACGTCCGTTGATTCAAGAGTGGTTGCCGCTGTGGCACACCCATGATCCGGTCAACACGATTGCTCTGTTTGCGATCAGTTTGGCTTTGGTCTTCTACGCGATCCGTCACAACCCTTGGCGTCGCGCTCGAGGAGCCGCCTTCTTGTTCCTATCCGCCTACATGACTTTGCAACACATTCGCCATGGCTCGATCTTTGCGGTGGTTTGGCTGGCTTATCTGCCGGCCTGGTTAAGTCGTACTGCAATGGGTAAGAACTTGGTTGCCTGGATCGATTCACAGCCTCGCTTGTTTACACGAGTCAGCCAAGGCCTCGTGGCGACCTCGATGGCTTTTGCTTGCTATCATCATTTCTGGCGTCCGACCCTACCGCCTCAGCCACTTTACTCTTCGGCCAGCTATCCAAGTAATACGATCAAATACTTGCGCTAGAGTCACTTCGAAGGCAACTTGATGACACCCTTCCACGTCGGGGCGTACGTTTCTTGGGAAATGTACCCCGAAGTTCGCGTTAGCTTTGATGGCCGCTACGAAGTGGCGTACCAGGACCACATGATGGACGAGCATCAGTTGGTCTACGATGGCAATGAAGGCTGGGAAAAGATTCCTGCGAACTATCCCGCTACCGATGCGATTCTGATTCACAAGCAGGCGAAGCTCTTCGAGCAGTTTGGCGCCGCTGACGATGACAATTCGCTGGGCGACATAGACCGGCGGCTAGCGTCAAAGCAACTCGTCAAAGAATGGCAGCGACAATGGCAAGTTCGTTACGAAGACGATGCCTTCATGCTACTGGCTCAGCCTGATTCCAGCTTGCCCAAAGTCGATCGTCGCGGCGAGCCGATTCTCGACGCTGCTGCACGGACATTCACGCAGCGCCATTCGCACTGGAATCGCTGGGAACGAAACGAGTTGGCGTCACGTCCCACAGAGTAGGGTTCGTAGCCCCACTTGCCTTGCTCCGAAGAGTGGGATTCGCCGGAATCCCTCATCTCGAATTGATAAATTTCTGGCTAGCTCGCCTTATCCGCTGCTTCTTGGTGTTCTATACGTTTGCGATTGTAAGCGTCAATCGTATCTTTGTGCCGGATGACTCCGAGTACTCGCTGGGCGTTCCCTTCCTCGACAACAGGAAGTTCATCAACGTTCAGCGAAGTGAACTTGGACAAAGTCGTATTCAAGTCATCGCTGGGGGTAACGGTAACAACTTTGGTTGTCATCACGTCGCCGGCATTCGCGATCTCCCAGATCGTGTCATCGTAGAGATAAGACCGCACGTCCTCGGTCGAAAAGATGCCGACCATGTTCTTATTCTCATCGACAACCGGGAAATATCTCTGCGAAGTCTTGTCGAACAGATGCACGATCTCGTTAAGGCTACGCCCCTCATGGACTAGCTGCAAATCATCGTCATCATGCTGGTACACGTCACCGACGGACATGCCTTCGAGAACATCGATGATAAAATCACCGCGGTGTGCGGGTGAATCCAAGCGGGTCGGGACTTGTTTCTCGTAGAGCGTCCACTTGCGCATCAACAGAAAGCACAGCGTCGAAACCCACATGGCTGGGAGAAGCAGGCTGTAGCTGCCCGTCATCTCGGTGACCATCAAGATCGTCGAGAAAGGAGCTCGAGCGCAACCAGCAAAGAAACCCGCCATCCCGACGACGGCGAAGGTCGCAGGTTGGGTAACAATCTGAGGCCACAGGGTACCCAACCATTTGCCGACCGCACCACCCATGCAACCGCCGATGACCATCGACGGACCAAAGACACCGCCAGAGCCTCCCGATGCAATAGTTAGTGACGTCGTGAAGATCTTCAGTAGTGCCACGATTAGCAAAGTTGAAATTGCAATGTCGCCTACGTTCGAAAAGGCTGACTGAAGCATTCCGTAGCCACCGCCCAGTGTCGCCAGCGATGATTCGTCCTTGCCCATCAGGTAGTAGACGCCGAGCCCAACGATTCCTGCCAGCAAGCCACCAACCGCCGCTTTGACGAAGACGGGGACCTTGATTGCATCGAAGATCGCGTGCGTCCAAGAAAAAGTCTTGATGTAGAGCACTCCGGACAACACCAACGTGATTGCAAGAATCGCATAAGGAATCAACTCGAGCGGCGTGTGAAATGCGAAGTCCAGCTCGTTGCCGAAAAGTGGCATGAAGCGGTATTCAGGCGGAAGCGAAAAACAGAACACCGAATAGGCCACGGTCGATGCAACTGCTGCAGGCATGATTACGTCGGCCTCCAACTCGGCGTCGCGGTATAAAATCTCACCAGCGAAAAGAGCACCCGCCAAAGGAGCCCGAAAGATGGCGCCTACACCTGCTCCCATTCCCGCCGCTAGTAGGATTCGTCGGTCGCGTGCCGAGAGCTTCATCGCACTTGCCAGCACTGACCCAACACCGGCACCAATCTGAGCAATGGGTCCTTCGCGTCCAGCCGAACCTCCTGTCCCGAGTGTGATGGCCGAGGCAATGGTTTTGACGATCGGAGTTCGTAGCGAGATCTCGCCCCGCTTGTTGTGAAAGGCATCAATCGCTGCGTCGGTACCGTGGCCTGATGCCTCTGGAGCGAACTGCCAAGCCAGCCAACCTGCGATAAGTCCTCCGACTGTGAGCAGTAGCACCAAACGCAAAGGACTCAGTTCTGCATGCACTTCCGGAAAGGGTGAGTAGTCTGCTACGGCTTCGTGAGCGGGAAAACCGGCAACGAGTACAAGCCCCAGATACTGGCAGAGCTGTACAACGGTCTGAAAAGCAATCGCTCCCAGGCCAGCCGCGATACCGATCAGCGCAGAAAGCACCAGCCACTTCCCAGCAGCGGGCATTTCCATTTCACGGACGAAAGAAAGAACTTTGCGATTCACAGTCGGCTTGCCACAAGGCAACGGTAGCAGTTCCTACCGCAGAATTTATCGAAGCTCCAATTCTAGTGCGAATCGACCCCTTGCCTAGCGCAACCGCTGTACCTGTTCCGATCTGAAAAGAGACACAGTAAAGTAGTAGCAAATGTGTGTTCGAATCAGTCGCTTGCTAAGAGATTGCTGTCAAAGCGGACTGCATGTTCTTCATACTTTGCTGGCAGATTTCCTCGATGCCCGGTGCATAGTCAAAAACTTCAACGCTGACCCAGCCCGGGTACTCCACATCCTTCAGTGCTTGAAAAATGGGCTCGAATGGCACATCCCCCATTCCTGGTCCGAGCAGATTCGGATCGTTGGCGTGGAAATGGACCATATGCTCGGCGTTGGCCCGAATCACATTCGCTATGGGCTGTGGCTCCGTACTCATCGCCTTTACATCTAAATGCAACTGCACGTTGGGCGAAGCGAGCCGTTCAATAACCGCCACCGTTTGCGATGCTTCGTTCCAGTAGTTACCTTCTCCGGGCCCGAGCGGTTCAAGAGCCAAGGTTACGTCGTGCTTTTCGAGGACTGGCACGACTTTTTCCAGTACAGTCAGAGCATTGTCATCTGCTTGTTCGTGTGTCATAGATTCGGGAAAATTTCGCTGATGCGGAGATCCCAGTACCATGACACTTCCGGTCAGATCTCGGCATAGGCGAACAAGATCACCCAGGTAAGCTGCCGTTCGCTCTCGGACACTGGCGTCGTCCGTAGTTAGATGAAAGCCTTCGGTCTTGGCAAGTAGCCAGTGCAAACCCACGACTTCGGTATCTGCCTTGCGAATCGTCTCGGCTAGCTCCTGTCGCTTCCTCGCCGAGACACCAGTTGGATCACCGCCAAGCGTGAAAGGAGCAATCTCCCAACCTGTGTAGCCGAGTTTGCTGGATAGTTCCAAGGACTTTTCCCAGGGCCAGTCCTGAAAGAGCTCATTGCAGATAGCGAATTTCATACTTGTTCCAAAAGTCGTTAGATCTAGGGTCTGAGGTAGAGGTTCCGCATTATAACGCCACGTCGCTCACGGAATAATAATCACGACCAGCCAGAACTTGCGAGAGCGAAATCAATCAGCGCGGTATCCTGATGAGACAAAACAACTCGGAGGCATGCTCCGGGATTCCTAGCCTCATCCACTACCTCGCTTGCATTACGGCCTCGCAATGCAGGCGGGCTACTCCTTGACAATGATCAACTGCTCTCCGCCGGCATCCCAGACTAGGCACAATTTGATACCATCTGGCGGACTGTGGCCGACCATCGAAGTGGAAAGCGGCGCGAAGAACTGCGATTCGATAGCTTGCTGCAGTAGACCCGCGTCAAGGTCACTTTGGAAACCGACTGTTGCCAAGTGCTCCACCAATTCGTCGCTGCAGCTAAGCTTGCGACTGCATCGGAACAAGCCTCTGCGTCGGCATTGATCACGCAACTCTTTCTCGGTGATGGCCCGCCTGAATTAGGCAGACAGCGGCAAAAAGGCGATGATGTCATCCAGGCGTTTGAAGCCCCGCGCACAGCCCTGAAGTAACCGACCTATTTGCCGTCTCCAAAACCGGCAGCCGTGTTACGGTGCGCGCCATAAGTTTGAAATTGCGTTAACTTACCCTCCCGTTTGCGGGCAAAATGTTCAATCTCACTTTCAGGCGTCGGTACCCTCGGCCGGAAGGGTTGAATCGGCCCCTCCCGCTCGCCGACCCACTAAGCGTCGGTGCCCAAGGCGACTCTCCCCAGGAAGAATAAGGTGCATTTGACCTTCTTAGAGGCCCCCAACGACTGACGACTTCGGTAACAAAGCTTGTAATCCCTACCGAGCTAATCAGAATGAACCGCGATTTGTGGCCTACACTTTTTGAGTAATCCTGCCCATTTCACCGAGAATCGACCATTGAGGAACCTCATGAAGTCCCGCTTCCGTGCTGCTCTCGCAGTTTTAACACTCGCCTTGCTCTTATCTCCAGCTCTCGCACAGGAAGCCGAAAAGCCAGAATCGGAGCTACCGAAGCTGACAACTTCCGATGTCTCAGCACTCAAACTGCGTTCCGTTGGCCCCGCTTTGATGTCGGGACGCATCGGCGACTTGGTCGTTGATCCCGTGAAGCCAAACACTTGGTACGTGGCAGCAGGTTCTGGCAACGTTTGGAAGACTGATAACGCTGGAACAACCTGGAAGCCTGTCTTTGAAAACTATGGTTCCTACTCAATTGGCTGCTTGGCCATCGACCCATCCAACCACAACACGTTGTGGGTTGGGACAGGTGAGAACGTCGGAGGGCGACACATCGGCTTTGGCGACGGCATCTATGTTAGTCACAACGGCGGCAAATCCTTCAAGAACATGGGGCTCAAGAAGTCAGAACACTTGAGCAAGATCATCGTTGATCCCTACGATCCGGACACTGTCTACGTCGCTTCCCAAGGTCCGCTATGGTCGGCAGGAGGCGAACGAGGATTGTATAAAACTACAGACGGTGGCGAGAACTGGAAGCTCGTCCTCGGCAAGGGCGAGTGGACAGGCGTAACCGACATCGCCATAGATCCCGAAGACCCAACGGTGCTGTATGCCGTGACACACCAAAGGCATCGTACTGTCTGGGGAATCGTCAACGGCGGTCCTGAAAGCGGCGTCTTTAAGTCGACTGACTCTGGCGAGACTTGGACCGAGCTTAAGTCGGGTTTGCCCGGTGCGGACAAAGGCAAGATGTCGATCGCTGTTTCGCCACAAAAGTCAAACGTCGTCTACGTGACGATCGAGCTGGCGGGACGCACCGGTGGAATCTTTCGTTCCGAAGACTTTGGGGCCAGCTGGAAGAAAATGAGCGACTATGTCGGTGGCGGAACCGGTCCTCACTATTACCAAGAAATCTACTGTGATCCGCATCGCTTCGATGTTCTCTATCACGCGAATGTCAATCTCGGACGTTCGATGGACGGTGGTGCGACTTGGGAAGCAGTCGAAAGTGGTCACAAGCACGTCGACAACCACGCCGTTGCCTTTCACCCGACTGATCCCGACTTTGTTTTGGTAGGCTGCGATGGAGGCGTTTATCGCTCTTACGATTTTGCGAAAACCTACCAGTACGTTTCCAACCTGCCGCTGACTCAGTTCTACAAAGTCGCCGTTTCCTACGAGGAGCCGTTCTATCATATAGCTGGCGGTACGCAGGATAACTACTCGCAGTACGGTCCAGCTCGCACTGCCGATAGCGGCATCATGAATCGCCATTGGCGTGTCACCATCGGTGGCGACGGTCATGACTGTGCGATCGATCCGAAGAACCCGGACATCATCTACGGCGAATCACAGCAAGGTTTCATCCGTCGCTTTGATCGTCGCACGGGCGAAACTGTCGACATCAAGCCTCAACCCGGTGCTGGTGAAGAGGACCTACGACACAACTGGGACTCGCCGATCGAGATCAGCCCACACTCCAATACTCGACTGTACTTCGGCTCGAAGAAACTCCATCGCAGCGACGACCGCGGCGACACTTGGACCACGATCAGTCCTGATCTTTCTCGCAATGTCAATCGATTTGCACTCAAGCACATGGATCGTGTGTGGAGTGTCGATGCGATGTACGACTTGTTCGCGATGAGTCAGTATAGTAATCTCACTTCGATTGACGAATCGCCAGTAGTGGAAAACTTGATCTATGTCGGCACCGATGATGGCCTGATCCAAGTCACGGAAGATGGCGGGAAGAACTGGCGGCAGATTGATAAGGTTTTCGGCGTGCCGGAGTACTTCTTCGTGAACGACATCAAGGCTGATCGTCACGATGCGGATACGGTTTACGCTTGCGTCGACAATCACAAGACCGGTGACTATGCTCCTTACGTTCTGCGAAGTCGTGACCGCGGCGAGACTTGGGAGTCGATCGTGGGTGACTTACCAGCGAATCACATTTGCTGGCGAATCATCCAGGATCACGTTAATCCTGACTTGCTGTTCCTTGGCACCGAGTACGGTGCTTACTTCACCGTCGATGCCGGCGAGCACTGGAGTAAGCTTCCTGGTGCACCCGTGATTCCATTCCGTGATTTAGAGATCCAGCGAGTCGAGAACGACTTGGTTGGCGCAACCTTTGGTCGCGGCTTCTACGTCTTAGATGACTACACACCGCTACGCAGCTTGGATCCTGAGTTGATTGCTGCCAAGACGTTCCAGCTCTTCGACACGCGGCCCGCCAAGCTCTACGTCCGCAATGGCGAAGTCGGTGGCGGAACTGGTTTCCAAGGCGATAATACTTTCATTGCCGACAATCCTCCGTTTGGCGCTGTGTTCACGTACTACATGCCTGAGACCCTGCAGACAGCAAAAGCCAAGCGAGCGGAGCGTGAATCGAAGCTCGCCGCAGCTGGCGAGGACAATCCTGCTCCGGATTGGGAAGCGATGCACGAAGAGAATTACGAGGAAGCACCTCAAATTATCCTAACCATCCGCAACAGCTTGGGCGAAGTTGTCAATCGCGTGACCGGACCTGCGAGCAAGGGTTTGCACCGCGTATCCTGGGGGCTGCGTTACGGCACTAACATGGGACGTGGACCTTATGCTGTTCCGGGCAAGTACACCGTCGAAGTGGCTCAGCGTGCTAATGATGAGACCAAGCAACTGTCAGAAGCCAAGTCCTTCGAGGTTGTCTCGGCCATGAACTCCACTCTGGAGCCCCAAAATCGCGAAGCGACTCTTGCGTTCCAGATGGAGATGGGCGAATTGCAACGCAAGGCCATCGGAGCCGGTCGCAAGTTGTCCGAAGCGATGGAGCAACTGGACGAAATCAAGTCCGTGCTCAAGCGATCTCGTACTGCTGATCCAGCCATCTACGATCAAGCTCGTGCCATCGAGAAACGAATGCTCGCCATCGACCGTCAACTGAACGGCGATTCCATCAAGGATGAACGAAGTCAGCTTGGTCAGGTGTCCATCATGAGCCGCTTGCAGACTGCTCTGTTTGGCACGATGGGACAGACTTACGGTCCAACCAACACGCATCGTGAGCAGTTCGCGATTGCATCCAACGAGTTCAAGAAGCTTAGGCCTGAATTGCGCAAGGTGCTCGATCAAGAGATGAGCAAGTTGATGCAAACGCTTGACGAAGCCGGTGTTGCTTGGACCAGCGGTCGCAAGCTGCCTGAGTAAGGAGCTCTTTGTGATAAGCAGTTGGCTGTTAGCGATTTGCTTTCAGCCACCAAAGTCGGACACTAGAAGACGATTTTCCCCCAGTTGAAGGCAGCATGGGAAAGATTGTCCTTCTTTTGGATTTCATTCAGAAGCGTCACCTCCTCTTCGCTCACGCTCCAGCGTATTTCTGCACCAAGATGTATCCGTCCTTGTTTCCTCTGCTGTAGCGAGCTGCGCAAAACTCTTTGTGAAAAATCTGCGCTGGGAGCAGCTTGATGGCGACTTCTTTATTTAGCTTGCAGTGCCGAGCCGGATAAACTGAGCTCATGACTCCACAGCCTAGCGGTCGCAGTGCTTGGTTGTGGACGATCACGGCGAACAAATTACGCGACTTCTACCGTCGCAATCAGAAACACGTCACCGCTCAAAGTGGCAGCACTGCCTTGGGAAGTCTGGAGCAAGTTGCTGTGATGCCGATGAGGAACCGAAGGATGATCGCAAATGGATGAGTTACTCCGTCGCGGGTTGCGGCAAGTCCGAGCCAAGTTCGTGAGTCATACTTGGGAAATGTCTCGTCGTGCTGTGATAGCTCAAGTATTTACATCAGTGGTAGTTCAGGAGTTCAAAGCTAGCCCCGCCGCAAGATGCCAAACACGCAGTCGCGTTCTACATCCCCTGCAACAGCAGTTGGGAGATCTGGATACGTAGCCTAAATAACTTCTAGCGAGAGTTGCCGATCGCTCCGTCGATCGTCGCTTAAGCCATGCATTGCCATTCGGGGCAGACACCGGTAAAACACCTTCAAACGAGCAATCTCGCAAAAGTGTTGAACCTGCGATGCTCATGACAAGCAAGATGCCTCACCGATGGCAAACGCGAGAACGGACTTAAATTATGGCGTCACTAGAATCTGCCGAATACTGGCGAGCTCTCTTTTCTCACTGGCCCGACGAGATTGAACGACGGGGCATGGTGCTGACAAAGCAGGGCGAGGTGGTTTCGTTTGAGAATTTCTTAGTCTCAGCAGGGTTGTTGCTGCTGTAACGAAGTGCTCCCGATGCATCGGGGGCGCGCAAAGCTTTCGTGGGTTACGACTCGATCGCGCTGGTTAAGATGCCGACGACAGCAGACATCGAAGACTTTCTGACTATGGGATTCCAACCGCCCCGGCCTCGAAAGCAGAACGCATAACTCATTTGTGCGTGAAGCTTCGGATACGATGTTTAACGACCAACCAACGCCGGCAGAAGACGCTGCCTTGCCTTAGCTGCTCGCACGTATCACCAGCCAACTTTTGTTGGTTGGCAATGCTCATCCTTTTTTTAGGAAAAGGGTTTGCATGGGTGTCGAAAACCGATATGCTTCTTGAAATCAAATCTCAAATGCACCACCCCAGCGAGCCAAATTTCGTGGAATTCTCTCCCACGAATCGTTAGCCAGCCAGGCAATGCGAAGTCGTGACGACAAAGTTGTCGTTGCGAACCACTCCTTTTCTTGGAGGCTCGCCAATGCGATCCAGTCAGCAATTTCTGCGTCGAAGGTGCGCATTCACACTCGTTGAACTCTTAGTCGTCATTGCCATTATTGGCATTCTGGTCAGTCTTCTTTTGCCGGCAGTGCAGTCAGCTCGTGAAGCTGCTCGCCGCATGAGCTGTCAAAACAACCTCAAGCAGATTGGCTT
>PKCQ01000085.1 GCA_002862265.1 Planctomycetaceae bacterium
CAAGACGGCCCAAGATGCTTTCAAATGGCCCGGTCATTCCGACGTCACTCTGGAAGGCAGTTCCACCAGGGAAAATGCAGTCATCCGCGGTGGCTACATGCGTATGAGTCCCCAGAACGGCCGAAACACGCCCATCCAGATAACGCCCCATGATCTGCATGTCGCTCGTTGCTTCAGCGTGAAAATCCACAATCTGTATCGGCGTCACCCCCGCTATTTCTTCCAACTGGCGATCGATCGCGCGAAAGGGGCAGTCGACCGGTTTCATGAAGACGCGACCCAGCGCGCTGAAAACGGCGACTTTCGTTTCTTCATCCACCTCCAGGATCATGTGTGAAGCTCCGGGTGCGTCTGAAGGTAAATTGGCCGGACGGATCAAGTTGGATTCGGACTCAAGTGCATCGATGATCTCTTTCTTGCGAAAAACATGATCGCCCAGGGTGATACCGTCGACACCGTGTTCGACCAACCTTCGATAATCTTTGCAACGTAGCCCGGAGCCGTCTGCAGCATTCTCTGCGTTAGCAATCACGCATTGCACGTCTTGTTCGCGTCGCAGCCAAGGAACGGTCGAGCAGACAATCCGCATTCCAGGTTTTCCGACGACGTCGCCGATGAAGGCAACACGCACCGCGTTTCCGTCAACTGGCGGGAGGATCGCAGGTTCGATCACCGAGCTACCTCGACAAAACGTGACTCACGCACCACGGTCACTTTAATCTCACCTGGATAAGTCAATTGCTGCTCGAACGCCTTCGCAATATCCCGGCAAATCTTGGCCGCCTTGGAGTCATCGGTGTCATGAGCGCTTACGATAACGCGTAGTTCACGCCCAGCTTGAATCGCAAAGGCTTGCTCGACTCCGCCAAAGTCGGTAGCAATCGACTCGAGCTCTTCCATGCGTTTGATGTAGCGTTCCAGTGATTCACGTCGGGCACCGGGGCGGGATGCACTGCAAGCGTCGGCGGTTGCTACCAGCAGGGTGTAGGGGTAGTCGGTGGTGAGTTGATCGTGGTGGCCTAGAGCCGCGTGAACAACCGTCTCGTTCTCGCCGTGACGCTTTAGCAAGTCGGCACCGATCTTCGGGTGACCGCCCTCGAGCTCGTGGTCCGCAGCTTTTCCAATGTCGTGAAGCAATCCGCTTCGACGGGCCAACTCTGGATCCAAGCCAGTCATCTCCGCCATCAATCCCGAAAGAAAAGCGACTTCGACACTATGCCGAAGTACGTTCTGGCTGAAGCTCGTTCGGAAGTGCAATCGGCCGAGCATGTAGACGACTTTTTTGTGCACGCCGCCTATGTTGACTTCTTCTACCGCTTCTTGGCCTTTTCGAATGATGTACTTCTCGATCTCCTTTTCCGTCTCAGCCACAATCTCTTCGATTCGTGATGGATGGATGCGGCCGTCGGAGATCAATTTGTCGAGCGATTGCCGAGCGACCTCGCGGCGAACCGGATCAAAGCCACTGACGATCACTACACCAGGAGTGTCATCAATGATAACGTCGATTCCTGTGGCCTTCTCAAAGGCACGGATGTTCCGACCTTCTCGACCAATGATGCGACCTTTCATCTCGTCGCTCGGGATGTCCACAGTGCTAGTTGTGCTGTCGGAAGTATATTGTGAAGCATAACGCTGCATCGAAGTAAGGATGATGTCGCGAGCTTTCTCCTCTGCGACTTCGGCGATGCGTCGCTCATGCTTGAGGATTTCGTTACCGACCTCTTGATCGAGTTCATCGCGAAGTAGCTCAAGCATGCGTTCCTTGGCCTCGTCACGTTTCATCCCGCTGACTTTTTGTAGCTCGTTCGTCTGCTTCGTGATCAATGACTGCAATTGCTGAGAACGTTTGCTATTCTCCTGCATCTTCTCGGTCAGGCGCCGTTGGCTTGCCTCAACCATTTTCTCTTGCTTTTTGAAGTCCTCGGCAGTTTGATTCAGCTGCTCTTCGCGGCGCTCAAGCTGCGATTCTTTCTTCTGAATCGAATTGCGAAGCTTGTTGGCTTCCTTCTCCACTTCCTTTTGCTGTTTGAGCGACTCTTCCTTGGCTGCGAGCTCAGCGGACTTCTTGATGTTCTCTGATTCAGCCGCAGCTTTGTCGAGAACCGCTTGAGCTTGGACCTTTAGGTCCTTGGCTCGCATCTGGTTCATCAGCAAAATAGCGCCTGCGCCAACTGCCAACCCGCCAACACCAGCGATGACTGGCACGACACCGCTATCTTGGCCGAGCAGCAAGTAAGAAGATATGGCCCGAACTAAGTCGAGCTGATCGATGAATTGAAACACGGGGAGAACCTTTCGAGGGGATAGTAACGCGATGCTATCCGCGGGAAAGCGTTTTCCGATAAAAAGTCTTTCGTCAGAAACAACAGGTCAGACTTCAATTGTGTGGCCAAGCGAGGTCGTGTGTCCACTTCCTGCTTGAATGACCTTTTGAAGTCGGGTTTACCCAAATTGGATGGTAAGACGGTCTGGCGTCGTAGCAGTTCCTCTAACCCATCGGCGTCATCGTCGTTCTGAAACGTGTGACTCCGAGTGGAGAAAGCCGCACGGTCTTGGCTTCTTGCGAAGAGAGTTTGGCGATTTCGAGAGCCAGTTTCTTCGGCCTCATCGAAGAACGCTCGATCGCGGGGCAGATTCTCCATCCAAAGCAAGCAAAGTGCTATCAGGAGTAAACTGATCCACAGCAAAACCATGCCCAGAACGCAAAAAAGAGGAGTAAACAAAAACTTGTTGTCAAAAGAAGATCGGATCGCTTCTTGCAGCACCGCGATTGTATTTTCGCGAGTGGTAGGGTAGCCCTTCGGCGTGCGGACTGCGATAGCCCAGGCACCTACCAAGAGATTGAGCCCTTGATCAGAAGAGCAAACTCTGAGCCAGTCTGAACCGATTGATTCGGTTCTTCACAGGCGTTTCCCAAAGTTCATCTTCAATGTAGCGTTCACCTTATTCGCCCGCAACCAGGCACCCCCTACCAGACAGGGGGTGCCGATAGTCGGTGCTTGTTTTCGGAGCAAGTTTCTAGATTCGATTAGTGGGGTTTATATTGAGCTGACTGCTAGACAAGCAAAAAAACCTTTTCTGTGTTGAAAACGCGTTTGTCTCGAGCGGCGTCAAGACTTTGGGCAACGTCGTTATGCCAGCCGTCATACCGGGACCGACAGACAATAGAGACCGCTGTCCAACCTCTTTCAGATGGAGAGCGTTAGCATCGGTTCGGCTAACAAAAAAATAGCCACTTCGATCGGGCTGTGAGCCGGTAGTGTCCTCGATGATATTTGTCCCGAAGGGAGCACCCATGTGACGTGATGCTGCACTTACCTAGTGCCTTGGCTAACTCCAATAGGCTAAACTCTGTGACCGTTTAGTCTGGTTCGCATGCAGCCGGATGCCTGCTACGCAACGCCGCTGAGCACGGTGGACTTGATGTTGGATAGTTGAAAGCGATTCTCCGTCAGTCGCTGTTCGCCCGATACGATACGAGCACTGAACTCATAAACGTCGCCAACAATCTCCTGCAAAGTTACGGTCGCTGTTAGCAGGTCTCCTGGTCTCGCAAAGCCCCGATAACGGGCTCGTTTTACCTTTACCAGCACGCCCAACGCATATTCGTTAAAGTGAGGATCGTGGGTGTTGTACTCTTGCATCGGATTGTATTCTGCCGCAATTACGATACCGGCCGACTGCGTGGTCATTTCTTGCATCATTGCGCCTGGGAGGACTTGAGCTCCAGGAAAGTGCCCAGGGAAAAAGAACTCTTCGCCTGTGAGTTTCTTCTCGGTTACTACTTCCTTTGAACTGATCGAGACAATTTGGTCCACCATCAAGTAGGGCGCGCGGTGATGAAGATAGTCGGTGACGTTGTCAAAACGATGTTGGTATGTTTTCATGATCAGAGAGCAGAGTCTGGGAAGAGCGAATCGAGCCTCAACGCTCGAGGGGAATCGAAACAAGACGTGTCTACTTTAGCCGATCGCCAAGCGGAGTTCGGCAACGCTTAGCCGAGGGGGTGGGCTTGTTTTGACTTCTTGGGCCGCAGAGCGTCAGCTTCGATTCAAATAGAGGAATTTCGCGACTCTTGGTACTGTTTCACAAAAGCTGTCCAGGTCACTAGTGTCAGCTTAAACCCAATTTAACCATCTGTAACTGTGACTGAGGCCATTCGGCGCAATTCAAGAAGCTTCAATCAGAATCCAAAGCTTTCAAGGTCGGATTCAGGGGCTTCTTGATATCCGTGCGGTTCCATCGAACAACCAGCACGGCCTTGGGAAAGGGAACGGATGGCTGAGGAGTAACCGAACAACTCCTTGAGTGGAGCGAAGGCGACAACGCCCGTCATAATGCCCCGCGACTCGGTCGAGTCGATGATAGCGCGGCGTTGCTGCAGGTCGCCGACAATATCGCCGACATAGTCATCCGGAGTAACAATGTCGAGCCGCATGATGGGTTCGAGCAGTTTGGGCTTGGCTTGGGTCAACGCAGCATCGAATCCGTCATTGGCCGCAATGCGGAACGCCACTTCGTCCGAACCGACTTCATGCATTTCGCCGCCGACCAAACTGATGCGGAATCCAGACAGCGGAAAGCTGCCAATCATGCCGCCACCGACCGCGCGTCCGCGAAGCTCTTCCATGACTGCGTCTTTGAGTTCATTTGGCAATGCTTCATCGCCGAAGAAGCGATCGAGGACGATCACGTCTGCTGCAGGATCGGGGAGTGGTTCAATTTCGAACTGAACGCGAGCAAACATCTGAGTTGCGCCGATCTGTCGGTTGCATTGCCCTTTGACGGTGGTTTTTTTTCCGATCGTTTCGCGGTAGTTTACTCGCGGCTTGTAGAACTTGACGTTTAGGTTGAAGTCGCGCGTCAAGCGGTGCTTGATCACGTCCAAATGCAATTCGCCCATGCCGCTGATCAACGTTTGACCTGATTCTTCGTTCTCGACGGAGTCGAATGTCGGATCCTGGCGCTCGAGCATCTCGAGCACCTCGGATAACTTCTTACGATCGGTTGTGTTCTCAGGCTCAATTGCCATCGATATCACAGTCTGAGCGAACTCAATACTCGGCAGTTGAATGAATTCCTTGGTGTCGCAAAGCGTGTCACCGGTGATCGAGTGTCGCGGGCCGATGGCACAAGCGATGTCGCCGCAGCGGAGTTGTTCTACTTGACCTTCCCGCTCTTTCTTTGTTGCATGGATTTGCCATAGTTGAGCGACGTTTTCTTTCTTCTCGCGATTCGGGTTGTAGGCTCGCGAGTTGGCTTTCACGGTGCCGGAATAGACGCGAATCCAGTACAAGTCGCCCGTCTTGGCGGGAAGGATCTTGAAAACCAACGCACAGAAGGGATCTTTATCGGAGGGCTTTCGTGAAAGTTCCTTGTCTGCTTTCTTCGGATCCACGCCGATAACTGGCGGGCGATCGAGAGGACAAGGCAAGTAGGCTCCGACGGCATCGAGCAACGGTTGTACTCCCATTCCGTGCAAGGCCGAACCACATACCAGCGGCTGGATCTGTCGCGTGATGCAGCCTTCTCGCAGCGCACTCTGAATGAGTTCGTGTGGAATCTCTTTCTCTTCCATAAACAATTCCATCATGTCATTGTTTATTTCGCAGAGAGCTTCGACCATCGATTCTCGATATACCTGCGCTTCGTCGAGCATGACTTCTGGAATTTCTTCCGTCTCGACATTCCGCCCATCGTCATCCTTGGAGAAGCGAATCATCTTCATCTCGATCAAGTCGATGACACCGACGAAGGGATCGGCGACGTGTGCGGGGCCCATTCCGACTGGGATTTGAATGGGGACGGGTTTCGCGTTTAAGCGGGGGCCGATCTCATCAAGCACTCGGTAAAAGTCTGCACCTTCTCGGTCGAGTTTGTTGATGAAAACGATCCGAGGCACGTTATAGTTGTCGGCTTGCCTCCAGACCGTCTCACTTTGTGCTTCAACACCTTCACGGCCACTGAATACAACTACAGCGCCATCGAGGACTCTAAGGCAGCGTTCGACTTCGGCTGTGAAGTCGACGTGACCAGGAGTGTCCAGCAAGTTGATGGTGACGTCTTTCCAGTTGAAGGTCACACATGCCGAATAGATCGTGATGCCGCGATCTTGCTCTTCCGGGTCGTCATCGGTTTCAGTATTGCCCGAGTCGACGCCGCCGGCCTTGTGCTTGGCGCCAGAGACATACAGCATTCGCTCGGTCACCGTCGTTTTGCCGGCGTCGATGTGAGCGATGATTCCGATGTTTCGTAGGGACTCTAGTTCACGAGCCATGATGCTTCCGTTTCAGTCAAGCAACTTTTTCAAGCGGGGGAAGGGCTCACCAGGGCAGCCTCACTTTCCGAGCCCAGCGAGGAAATCTGGGAGTGGCAGAGCCACGATGACAGGGATGGAGTATCCTGCGAAGGAACCCCTTCCGAGCATGGCGGCTCGACTCTCCCAACCCTGCTACGCAGCAGGGAGAGTGACGGAGTTGGCTGCGCCGATGACAAGCAAGGATGCTTCGCCATATTGAGGATGTTCGTGCCATCTGCCAGCGCATAAAAATAGCCGCGCTATCTGATTCGACAACGTGGCTTTGAGTTGTTTTGATGGTTTACCAAGCGAAGTGTGCGAAGGCCTTGTTGGCGTCCGCCATACGGTGCGTGTTCTCACGACGCGACATCGCTGTACCTTCCTTGCGAAATGCTGCTAGTAGTTCTTCAGCCAGCTTCTCGTGCACGGAGCGGCCCTTTTTTTCACGGACGGCTTGCAGGAGCCAACGAATTGCCAACGACTGTTGACGAGCCTTGTTGACTTGCATTGGTACTTGGTACGAAGCCCCACCGACTCGCTTGGAGCGAACTTCGATGAAAGGCTTCACGTTCTCAACCGCTTCTTCGAAAACTTCGATCGCAGGACGATCCGTTACCTTCTCAGCAATGTAGTCCAATGCGTTGTAAAACACGCGTTGAGCGGTGCTTTTCTTTCCGTCAAGCATCAAGCAGTTAATGAACTTTCCAGCCAGTAGAGATTGGTGCTTTGGATCTGGTCGAAGCGTAGTGCGACTTGCAGTGATCTTTCCCATGAGACTTGTCTGTTCCTATTCTTGCTTACTTCTTGGCACCATAACGACTGCGGGCTTGCTTGCGTCCGTCGACGCCAAGCGTATCACGAGCACCGCGGACAACCTGGTAACGCACACCAGGCAGGTCACGAACTCGGCCGCCGCGAACGAGCACGATCGAGTGCTCTTGCAGGTTATGGCCTTCGCCAGGAATGTAAACAGTTACTTCCTTGCCGTTGGAAAGACGTACACGGGTGATCTTACGCAGAGCCGAGTTCGGCTTCTTGGGCGTCATGGTACGAACTTGCAAACAAACGCCTTGCTTCTGTGGGCATTTGTCCAAAACGACCGACTTGGTCGTCTTCTTCTGCACCTTGCGGTTGCGTCTAACCAACTGATTGATGGTTGGCATGTTGTGTTTCCGAGCCTACAAAATGTGAATTGAAATGTACGTAGTTGAAGTGCAAAGACAACAAACGTCTAGATCCGCAATGTCGCTAGTCCGTTGCGACCAGTGGTTGTCATCAGTACCAGAGGTGGGACTCGAACCCACACGCCCTTGCGGGCACTGGATTTTGAATCCAGCGCGTCTGCCAATTCCGCCACTCTGGCTTTCCGAGGAATGACAATCTCACGCACTTCCCACGAATTTAGACCGAAGAATGTAATCGAAGACCTTCTTTTTCCACAAGGCCCGATTGGTATTTGGGCAAAATCTTTCCGTATTCAAAGCCTGTTTTCGGCAAATTTGGCAAGCTTGGTAAGTTTCTTCCGGGCAAAACGAAGGAGTTCTCGGAACGGCTGCCAAGCGTTGGCCCGGAAAGTGCAATAGTAGGCGGGGTTATCAGACGACTGCCAAGTCAGACTGCGCGGTCCGATAATCCTACCCTTCTAAGGGGTCACAGGAGTCGTTTAGGCTGCTTGACCGTTCGGCAAGAGTCCCGATTCGCAATGTTCTAGGAGATAAAGCGATGTTTGGTAGTCCCTTTCTTGATTTCGGCCTGATGATTTTCCTGGCACCCGCATTCTTGCTGGCCATGGCAGCTCAGTGGATGGTGAAATCCGCTTATGACCAAATGAGTCAAGTAGGTGCTTCGGTTACCGGCTTTCAAGCTGCGAGAAGGATTCTTGACGCTCGGGGCCTGTATGATGTGAACATTGAGTCGGTCGCTGGAAGACTTTCCGATCACTACGATCCACGGGCAAAAGTCGTGAGACTGAGCCAACAGAACTACCACGGAAATTCGATGGCGGCTGTTGGAATTGCGGCGCACGAGGTCGGGCATGCTTTGCAGGACGCCCAGAAATACGCACCGCTAGTTGTGCGTAACCTTGCCGTTCCCGCAGCAAACTTCGGCAGTGGTTTCGGGAGTTTAGCAATGATGGCTGGACTTGCCATGGTTTTTTACGGCATGGCGCCGTTGGGAAAGCCAGTCCTTTTGTTGGGCATCATTTGTTTTGCGGGAGTTGTGGCATTTCAACTTGTAAACTTGCCCGTTGAATT
This sequence comes from Planctomycetaceae bacterium, assembly GCA_002862265.1. Classification (GTDB taxonomy): domain Bacteria; phylum Planctomycetota; class Planctomycetia; order Pirellulales; family Pirellulaceae; genus Aureliella. The sequence continues at coordinate 8,557 of PKCQ01000085.1, forward strand.
CAATGCCAGCTCCCGTGCGAAGCGAGAGCTCGTCGAGCTCGGAATTGTGTCCGGCAACGAGATTCACTATGTGAGTCGCGTGCTGAATGCAGCTGCATTGACCTATGTAGCTGCAACTTTGCAAGCTGTTCTAACGTTGCTCTATTATCTGTATCGCTTTTCGCAAGCATCTAACCGAGAGTAGTAGTCTTAGAATTCACAGTTCATGTCGGCATTGGTGAGCCGCATCGCCGAAAAGCGTCGGCCACTCCAGGCTCTCGAACTGATCAAAAGTCGGCGGCGGAATTTGAAAACGATCTCTTGATTGAACAGAGCATCCTGTTTGTTACTCGAGCAACTCGGTGGGCTCGATCAAATCGAGTTTGAGTCGTTCAGGTAAGCTAGAAGCACATCTCATGTTAAATGCTACGATCGCGAAAAGATCGGCGACGATGTACGAATTCGTGTGCTGTAACCGGGACTCTCTTGCTGTGAGGCGGAACTCGCCGGCTCGAGTGGGAATAATTCATCGAAGAGTTCTGTCTTCTGTTTGTGCAGGTATCCGCCTAGCATGATACACTGCCATGCCGCAGAATGAGGTCGCCAAAGGCTACTGAGCTTGGGACCGAAGTTCAAACTTCAATTCTCCCTGAGCGACGAAAAATGCGACACCCAACACCCTATTTGCCTACGCTGATTCTATCCCTTCTTTTTGTTCCGCAATCACTCGCGCAGGAAGGTTCTTTCGGCTACTCTGTGGCGCCGGAGAATTGCTTGATGTTCTCCAGCTGGACAGGGCTACAGCCCGCAGCAGACGGTTCAACTAATCAGGCGGAGCTCATGATGAGTGAGCCGGAGATTGTTGAGTTCGGTGAACAGATCACGGAACAAATCACGGTCTTGGCTACTCTGGCAATGCGGGATCAACCGGCTTTGAAGCAACAAGCCGTCAAGGCGATGATGCCGCAAGTAATGGGCATGCTCTTCGCGCGTCCAGGCTGCCTGCTTGTTGAATCGGTGGACGTCGATATTCAGGAAGAGACCGTGAAGGTTGAGGCTGGGCTTGCCTTTGAATTCGGCGAAGGTGCAGAGCAGTTCTTGAACTCGTTGATCACGATGTCCGAGGGCGAAGGCCTGCCTCTGCGAAAAGAGAAGTTGGAAGAGCGAGATGCTTACGCGGTCATGCTGCCAAAGTCTCCCTTTAAGTCCGTTGTCTATCTTTCGGCCGTCGACGGCAAGTTGCTCGTTGGTGTCGGACGCGCAAGCATGACGAAACTCGTACAAGCTGCACTTGGAAGGTATGAGTCCGGTAAACCCAAGTGGCTAGCAGAACTCGAAAAACAACTGCCTGTACCGCGTCGTACTTCAGTAGGATTTGTGAATCTAGAAGCCATCTATGGGCAAGCAATGGAAACAGCCGGACCAGCTGCTCAGGCGATTCAGACTATGGTTCAGGCACTTGGGCTGCACAGGTTGAAGAGCATCACCAACAGTTCGGGCTACGATGAGATGGCTTTGGTCGATCACGCACGCCTGAGCTGGAATGGCCCCGGCTCCGGATTGCTCACCATGGTTGGAACCGAGCCTCTTAATCTGAAGTCGCTTCAGAATGTTCCTGCCGATGCACTCTATGTCACAAGCATTTCGATTAACTTGAATAATGTGATTAAGAAGGCGATCGAGTTCATGCGGGAGTTTTCACCGCGTGATGTCGAAGGTTTCGGGCGTGAAATGGGGCAGATGGCAGATGAGATAGGAATCAATCCACAGACTGACATTCTTGCTCATTTAGGATCCACCTGGACTCTTTTCAATGGTGCCGGAGACGGACTTGGGGTAGGCACTCTGCTGACGGTAGACCTAAAGGATCAAGTCGCTCTTGAGAGAGTCAATCAGGATCTTATTTCCACTTTTCAGCAGCTTGACGTACGAGGTGGTCCTCAGATTCTAGCTCGCGAGCTCGCAGATGCTACTGTCTACACTCTTACTGTTCCAGATTTCCCCATGCCGGTTCAGCCTAGCTGGTCTCTGCACGACGGGCATTTGTGGGTCAGCCTTTATCCACAGACCCTCCGACCTTATATTGATTTGGCGCGCAGCGACGAGAAGCTAGATTTAAGTGAGCTTGCAGTCGAAGAGGGGATCGTTGGCTTCGCATATCAGGATGTGAAGCGGCTGTATGAAATGATCTATGCCTACGGTGCAATGTTCGGCGGCATGGCAGGCGTTTTTGCAGATGAAGCTGGCTTGGGGCCGGATACGGAAGTGCTGGGACAAACTCTTTCGCAAGTTACACTGCCATCGTACCGGAGTGTCTATCGCCACATACTTCCTTCGCAATCCGTACTGCGAAGCGACGAGAGTGGGTGGCAGCTTACTAGCTATCAAACCGTTCCGTCGGTGAATATTGTGGTGGCAGGCCCGATTGGCGTGGCACTCCTTTTGCCGGCGGTTCAGGCTGCCCGTGACTCGTCACGGCGAGCGACCTCGATGAATAATCTTAAGCTAATTGGATTGGCGGTGCACAATCATGGAGCAGCCTACCGCAGCCTCCTGCCTGCCGCCTACACCAAGGCGGAGGACGGAACTCCCCTGCTCAGCTGGCGCGTCAAACTGCTTCCGTTCCTGGGATACACGAATCTCTACGAACGTTTCAATTTGGATGAACCCTGGGACAGCGATCACAATATTGCTCTGCTTGAGGAAATGCCCGAGGCTTACCGATCGCCCGTGAGTATGGCTGACCCAGGCATGACCGTTTATTTGGGAAATGGCGGGGAACACGGGATGCTCTCGAACAATCCCGAGGATGAGGGAGGTATTCGGTTTGGTCAGGTCACCGATGGGCTCTCTAATACGATCATGGTTATTGAAGCGTCTGACCAACTCGCTGAGCCATGGACGAAACCGACTGAGTTTGAGTTTGATCCCGACACATCTTGGCAACTTTTCGGGCCATACCCCGACGGTACCAACGCCGTGTTAGGGGATGGTTCGGTGCATTTCCTCTCCGAGTACCTAGATATCGATACTTGGAAGGCACTTTTCAGTCGAGATGATGGTGAAGTTGTGAATGCCTGGGATTAGGACGCTAGGTGGATCGTAATGAAGTG
>PKCQ01000084.1 GCA_002862265.1 Planctomycetaceae bacterium
TGGCGGCATTGTAAGCCTTGAATGATTGCGAATTGCGTTGCTGCAGCACATCCGCTTTTAGTCGCATCAGTCCCTGATACTGAGGTACTGGAGTCAATATTTCGGCGTCCAGAACCATGCCATATTCGCTCGAAACGTTGTAGTACATGCGATCAGCATAGATAACGCGATTGCCCTGATAGAAAACAATATTGCCATCCAAGTACAGCTCCACTGGGCGCTCTGGCGTCGAGGAGAACCCCTCAAGAATGCCACTGCCGGGCTCGCTCCGTGCCCAAAGAACAGCATTGTCTGCCTCGAGTGTGATGGTTCCATAGTCGACGACGGAACCATCTGCTTGCGCTACCTGGATTCCTTGCACGACCATCTTGAAGCCGCCGCGCACTGTTGCCACGACTTCACCACTTTCTTGATTGAATTCTGATTTGACCTGAGTCTGAGAACCGCGTGGGAAAAACTGGACATTCTTGGCTGCATATGGCGGAGGTGTCGATGGTGGCGCAACTTGACGGACAACCTGTGGTGCGGATAACGCCAAGTTGCTCGGTTTCAGCTGTAGAGCGTTGTTCGGATTATCCGGCTGCCCTGCGACCGGCACTGCAACGGGTCCGGCTGCGGGGTAAGGTGCCGAGCCATCGCTGGGAATAGCCAGTCCGATTTGCGGCAATAGTCTCGAGTTGCTAGTACTTCCCGCTCTCGCATTCGGATCCCATGAAACTCCGCCCGGAGTACTGGGAATTCGTGCAGCCGCTGTCGGAGCGGAAGTCCTAGCCGCATCCTGCAAGAGCGGGGGAGCTTCGAAGGAGCTTTCTTGTGGCTTCAGGAAACTCGCCAAAGAAACACTTCCCGGCTCGCGAGCCCAATCCAGACTAGGGATGTCGTAGCGAGTCACCAATTCACCACGATCAATCGAAACAGGATGGATGCTGAAAAGGCGGCCGGTGTAACGCCAGTCCTTGAGCTTTTGACCGCTTCCCCAGTCCAGCTCTGCATTTCCATTCATATAGCAAATAATCTTACCAGCTCGCTCTTCGCTAAGCATCGTGTTGCGTTCGATCCACAGCACAACCTCATCCGCCTTGGCGGTAAGCTGGCCTTGGATCAATTCGCAATTGCCTTGAAAGGCCAAGACGTCATAGGAACCACGTTTTACGCTTGCATAGGTGTCTGACGTGATCGAGATGCGATAGGCAGGATCAATCCGTGGAACATCGATTTCCGCCGCCGAAACGACCGTGTGTCGCTGCGAGAAAAGCGCGAATAAAAACAAAAGAATGTAGCAAGCTCGATCGATCGAACGAGGAGCAGGAATTCCTGAAGAAGCCGGTTTTCTTCTGCCACGCGCAAAGGCATACATAGACGGTTGCACCGCCAATGTCGAAATCGAGGATCGTTGCCTGATCCTGTTCTGCACCAAATACTTTCTATGAAAGCGTACGCGACGATCCGCCACCCAACTGAACCTTAACCTGGGCCACCCTGAGTGTTGATCGTAAAAGGCATTCACTCTCGGTTGCTGCGGTGAATTGCCAACGGAATTCCAAGGTTGCTTATAGAAAAGCAAGCGAAAGCGGGCCAAGACCAATCCCTCCTATCTCTCATTGCAAAGAGGAAGGCGGCGGGAAACTAGGCGCTCCGCACAAGCTGGGCACCTCCTTTTGCCCGCAATGGCTCCTTTGGCCCTCCCTGCTTACGGGGTTCGGGTTTTCAGGCCCGGACAGGTTCTTCACTCTGCGACTGTTCACCGAGCTGAGGGGCATGATGGAGCCGGAGCAGTCGGGAATTCTGGGAGTCAGGAATTCTGGCGAATCCCACTACATTTCAAGGGTTGGCTAGCGGAGGCCCGATTTGGCACAGAGCATGGCAAATACGTGCATCACGGCAGAAACGACTACCGCCAAGCCCGCAAAACGGTGAAGCGCTGCAAACTCTAGCAATCCTGGCGTATCTAGAATTGGCAACATGCTGAAAAACATGGTGCCCGCTGCGGCGATGCTAGAAATCAGCAGCAACCAAGCACTTGCCCGCGAGAACCACCAGCGGCCGTCACTTGTAAATCCAGCTTCCTCCGGCAACGCACCATTAGGCACAAAGAGCACAGCAACCGCCAGCAGCAAAAACGTGAAGGCACCAGCCCCCGCGAGGTGCGCGATCAAGGCGTAGCCACTCATATGACCAGCCTGCAAAATCGAGCCAAACGATGTTCCAGCTAACACAATGACTGTGGCCATAAATGCAAGATAAAGGAGCTTACTAAACCAGCTTCGTGACTTGGCAGGAGTGACTGTTTTCTTGGAAGCGTTGATAGCGACTCCGCCAATTACAACCAATACCGCAAGACCGATAAGGCTGTAAATCAGAATAGATCTGAAGTCGAATTGAGTGACGCTCAAGTCGCCAATGGTAACAAAGTGTTGCATTGCGTTTTCTCCCTCTAGCGTTTGAAGAATCGGGAGAAATTCCAGGTCATTGCTGAAACAACGACCAGGCAAGTCAACGCCAATGCGATCAAACCCGCGACTTTGAACTGCGACCGGCCCGCGAAGAGCTGATTCCAAAGAGTCAGTCGTGGCATGTCGGCTTGCTGCAGATCATAAAGCTTGATCGGTTCCACTTCATGTCCGGGAAGCAAACCGACTGGAGTGATTTCTGCTTGGAAAAATAGCGATTCGTCACTGTGGCACTCAACGCATCCATTTGCTCCAAGCGATTGCCGGGCAGGTCGGACATTGTGCGCCAATGGCCACTGGTAGGGCTTGCCGGCATCCCCGATCAGCTCCGGATCAGCTGGTTCGATTTCTTCTTCGCCCTTGCGTACAAATCCTTGTCCGGCAGAAATATAAACTGCTGTGCCATTTGGAAACTCCTCCTCGATGGCCTCGAGTGCTGCGGCCATTCGTTCGTTAACTTGTTTCTTGCGTTCCTCCTCTTCAGCGGCAGTAATCTTCTCTTGCTCCTCTGGGGTGCGGTCTTCCTCTTTGGCACGCGCTCGGTCTTCACCAAGGATCTTTTTCCGATCACTGAGTGAAAGCTTCACGTCCCCCAGGTCTTCTTCGAAGCCCTTACGAACCTTGAGCGGACGACGCACAATATCGTAGACCTGTTGAGGATTAAGCACTTCGACTTTGCCACTGCGAATTAATCCCCAATAAGATGGCCACATCATGCGGTGAGGCGTGTAGACTTTGTCGTGAGCATGAAAAGCGTCGTCACCCCCTGCCGTTTCAACGCCCAAGTATTCTGAGTAGTCCACCGGCAAGTTAACAGTGCCGAAAATTGCGGGTGCTTCCATTCCGGTGCGTTTGATGTGCTCCCCCAAGCGGTGAGCGATCGAGTTGATTTCACGTGGCACCTCGCTGCTCGGCATGGATCCCGAGTGACAAGCCGTGCAAGTCATCTTTTCGAAGTGAATGGGGGGCAAGCCCTTATGCTCTGGCATGGGAGCGCCCAGCCGACCGGATGCTGCAAGCGGATCACCAGTCTCAGTAGCTGAGCCATGCCCGACGTCATCTCCAACGTGACAACCTTGGCAGGAAAGTGAAGCCACCAAACCACCCGCCTCATGCAACTCGCCGTCGTAGCCACGCACGGTGTGGTGATCTAGGCCATTGCGATGGCAATCGGCACAAGCAATTCCAGCTCGAACATGCACATCATCATCATGCATCCAACGCAAGCCCCGCCCTACCGAGTTTGCATCGCGACTGGTGTGGCAGTAGTAGCAAGAATCGTTCTTTGGCTTGCGAACTAAATCGAAAAAGACCTTTCCATCCGACGTAAATCGCCCTTGTTCGTAAGCAACTTTCGGGAGCTTCGCTTGGTTCTCCTCGAGCTTCGGATCGAAGTCACCTTTGAGCCGCGTCATATTGCCGGAAACGGTTGCGATGCCGAGTGCCGCAGTGGGTGCATACGCAAAATTTTCATCTTCAATTTGCTCCGACCATACGAAAGGACTGTAGCCACTTCCTGCGTTACGGTGACACATCATGCAATCAACAGGCACCGCACCGGTAATGTGCGTTTTATCCTCAGCTTCCCATTCGTCAGTTTCTTTTTCACTCTCTGATTCTTTTGCAGCAGCGATTTGTTCTTTCGAGATCTCGTTACCTTCGTCTTCCGGCAAGAGCGACTCTAAGCTACCGACGCCACCGCCAGGCATAAATCCACCCAGCTTGGCTGCAACTTCCCAACGCGACAATCCTAGGTCGTCAGGATTATGTGTCCCTTCCCATCCGCGAAAGGAAAGGGGTAAGTGAGTTCCAGTCAGATCGTCGCTCCAAATCCAGGGCTGTCCTGGTCGACCATGCTTCGTGTCTGCATCAGTCGCATTGAAGTGCCAGCCGTGTGAAATCGTCGAGTACTCATGGCAACGCCCACAAGTCTTCTCCGGCGAGTAGGGTTTGGGAGACTCTGCAGCAGGATCAATCTTTCGATTGTCAGCATCGTACAAGTCGATCCAGTGCACGTAGCCGCTGCCGTTGTCCGATGTCGCATAGCGGTTCTGTGCTTCAGATCGCTGTGCGAAGCCAAAAAATAGAGAACCGGAAGCTAGGCAAATGGAGGGGAATAGCTTATTCAGATCCACCAAGGATTCTCTCATCGAGGAGCAGTCATCATTTAAAGAACGGCGTGGGGCTCGCACCAGGCCGAAGGAACCACTTAATTATGTCGTGACTTGGCCAACTATCCAACCGATTCTAGAAGCCGCTCGACGATTTCGGACTGGTTCATTTTCAGGCCAGCAGCGACCTTAGGTGCCACTAAGACGCGTACCCGTTTGACAAAGCTGTCGAATTGCTCGGTAGCAAGTGACTTCACAACGGGAGAAATGGTAGAAAGCGGAACAAATTTGGGGGTATTTTCCGTCCCTTCGATGCGAACGGACAAGCGAAATTGAACTTCAAGCTTAACCGGAGGAGCGTCGATCAGCACTGCGCTCGGGCCACAATCGACGCCATCACTGCGGAGCCTCCCTGCGAAACGTTCGGAAATCTCTACAAGTTCGGAGTAGGGCAAACGCGACAAAGCAGAATGCAACTCGGGATTCTCCATGTAGCTGAACTGGCCAACGCGTTTGTAAAGTGCACGACGATTGCCAAACAGCGAATCGGCCAGGCATTGAATATCAGGTTTCGCTTGCGACTGACTCAAGTAGTTTGCACCAAACTCGGCATCGCTTTGCTGCAACCAACTTGCGGGATTCATCTGCTCGCGCAGCTCAAATACCAGACGTTGCAGCATAGCGGTCGCGCTGCGAACCGCGTGGTGCCAGTAGACTTCACTGAACATGACATAGCGGGCAAACACCATCATTTCCGCGGCGGTCTTACCTTTCTCCGATATTGCCAATCCCCGTTGATCCTGGCCGACACAAAGGGAAGCAATGAGTCGACCAACATCAAAATTGCAACCATAGGGGACACCAGCGTGCAGGCTGTCACGCTGAAGGTAGTCCATCTTATCGATGTCGACCGGACCGTTCATCACATTCTGAAGCACAGCTGCCGCAGCTGAACCTGGCTGCTTGCCCGCTAGGAAATCTGCAACCGTTTCAGGAGCGACTCTCCAGTCTGATTCAATGTGTTTCGACAGCTCACCGCCACAAATTAATCTACGGGCAAGCTCCTCGTGTCGCGGTACCCAGTCAAGCTGCAAGTCTTCAATCGGATGACAGTACGGCCAATGGCCCACATCGTGCAGCAGAGCGACGAGCAGAAAGCATTCTGCGTCTTCGGGCGTCAGGTTCGCTGAAAAATCAGATTCGACTGCCAGCAATTTCTGAAGAACTTGGCACGCCAAGCGATAAACGCCAAGACTGTGCTCGAATCGACTGTGAGTTGCACCCGGGTAGACCTTGGCGACGAGTCCAAGTTGTGAAATACCGCGCAATCGCTGCATAGCGGCTGAGTCCAAGATCCGTCGGACTCGAGGACTGACTGGGACGTCAAGCTGATCAGGGATTCGGATCAGCGAAGTGTCATGTGCCGAAAATTCTGGTAGACGATCCATGCTTACCATTTGACGAATCTAACTTTCGATTACATCAGTAATAACCCGACCGTAGACATCAGTTAATCGGAAATCGCGTCCAGCATGGCGGAACGTAAGCCGCTCGTGATCCAAGCCCATTTGATGTAATAATGTGGCGTGCAGATCGTGCATATGCACCTTGCCTTGGATTGACTGGAAACCAAACTCGTCGGTTGATCCGTAAGAATAGCCGCGTCGGAAACCGCCACCGGCCAGCCAGACTGTGAATCCGCCTGGATTGTGGTCCCGACCAGTTCCGTTGTTCTGAGCGTATGGCGTGCGGCCAAATTCGCCGCCCCACCAGACGATCGTATCCTCTAGCAGCCCGCGTTCTTTCAAGTCGGCAAGAAGCCCTGCGATTGGGCGATCAACAGCTTGAGCATGAGTCGCATGTTTGGGCAAGTTTGAATGCTGGTCCCAAGCTGGGTTGGCTGAGTTGTCGCCATAGTTGACTTGTATAAAGCGGACTCCTGCCTCGGCCAGTCGTCGGGCCAACAAGCATTTTTCACCGTAACTTTTCGTCGTCGGATCGTCGATTCCATATCGATGCAGCGTCGCAGGAGACTCTTGCGATAAATTCAACACCTCTGGTCCCACTTGTTGCATACGCCATGCCAGTTCCATCGATTTAATGGCTGCATCGAGTTCCTCTGTTCCTCCGCGGCGTCGGAGCTGCTGAGCGTTCATTTGCTGCAGCAATTGCACTTGGGTTCGTTGTTCCGCCATCGGAAGATCCCGGGTCAAGCTATCGATCTCCAGTTGTTTGCTTCCTGGACTACCAATCTTCGTGCCCTGAAACTGCGGTGGCAGAAAGGCCGAACCGTAATTGCGAGGTCCACCATTTCCAACGGAGGGCGCGATGGTGACAAAGCCCGGTAAGTTCGCGTTCTCACTCCCAAGTCCGTAAAACACCCAGCTTCCGAATGAGGGACGAATAAAATTGCTGGCTCCACAGTGGAGAAACAAAGTTGCGGGTCCATGAGCCACACCTTCGGTATGCATCCCGTGAAGAAAGCAAAGATCATCCACATGTTCAGCCGTAGCAGGAAACAAGTCCGAGACAGGCTTGCCCGTTTCACCATACCGCCGAAACTTCCAGGGAGAATCCATCAGCTTGTGCGTCGTCCGTCTCCCCGTCTTCGCGAGCTGTCGGGCATCATCGAAAAGAAGTGCTTCGCCATTTCGCTTCTGCAATAGCGGCTTCTGATCGAAGGAATCAACTTGGCTCACTCCTCCTTGCATGAACAAAAAAATAATCCGCTTCGCCTTAGGGAGGTGATGAAAGGGTTGGGTGGGGACCTTCTCAAATGCACCCAATGACTCACCCGTAAGCATGGCTGACGCAGCCAGTGCTCCAAAACCGCACGCCGATGTTCCCAAGGCCCGACGACGGCTCATAGTTGTAGGCTGGCGATTCATTGAGTTTTCCTCGGTAATCTGTAGGGCTGCCTTTCCCACCGCTGTGGTGTGGATCTTCGCGGCCTTCTCCTATGCGAGTAGGAAAGCCCGCGACGACTGCAGGCCAGTCTATTCTAGGTATCGGAAATCAAGTGATGCAAACATGGAGTGAACAACCTGCGTCCAGCGTTTCTCGAGCTCTTGAGTATCGGTTCCGTCGGTTTGGAGGAAGCCAAGGAGCAAACTGCTTTCCTTCGGGTCTGGTTCCCGGCCAAAGCAGCGCAGGTACAAAAGTCTAATCCGCTCGGCGTCACCCAATTCCGAAGGAGCTTGATCTTCAGACTCCGATTCCACCCCTCGACTTTCAGCCATAATTCGCTTGGCCGTTTTTTTCGCTCGTGCGACAACCCAAGGGTGGTTCATCAGCACGAGACCTTGTGTGGCGACAGTGCTTCGCGGCCGCTCACCAATAGAAACGCTGGTGTCAGCAAAATCGAATGCTTCATACAATTCCGGGAGTGAATTGCGAAAGACAGGCTGGTAGACTGCTCGCCGCGCACCTTCATGCTTGTAGTTGTAATCTGCTTTCGTTCCAGACTTGATCAATGATCCTCCGATTTTATGTGCAATCTCGCCGCTAACCGAAAGCATCGCGTCCCGCATAGCCTCGACACCGAGTCGACGCCTTGCTGCTCGCCAGTACAGCGAATTCTGGGGATCCATTTCTTCCATCTCGGCATAGCCTCCATCGACTCTCTGGGCTGGGCTAGATTGTCGCTGATAAGCATCCGACAGTACAATGCTTTTAACCAGAGCCTTTGTCGACCAAGCAGATTGCTTGAGTTTCATTGCCAGACCGTCCAGCAGCTCAGGATGTGTTGGGGCTTGTCCTGTAGTTCCAAAATTATTGGGGGTCGAAACGAGTCCACGTCCCATCAACCACAGCCAAACACGATTGGCGTAGACTCGGGCGCTGAGTGGGTTTTGGTCGGCTACCAACCAGCGAGCCAGTTCTAACCTTCCACTGGACTCATCCGAGAGCGATTCCGTAAGACTTGGCTTGACAGCTGTCAGAAATCCGCGCGGTACGGTCCCGCCCAAGTTATGGACATCACCACGTATATGGACCGGGATATTCCGTACTTTGCCCGTTTCTCGGACTGTCAGGTATTTCTGCTGCGGCGAGAGCTTGCTCTGCAGCGAGTCTCGCTCGGCTTCTAGGGACTTCACTTCTTGGCGAAGCCCTTCCAGTTCAACCAGATCTTCTTTGCTAGTTGCCTTACGAGAAGGGACTGCCTTGCCCTTTTCGTACAAAATCCAATTTACGGCATCGGCGATGACGGCGCCATCGTTGTTGCTTGCAAAAAGGGTGACAGCGTTCTCTTTGCCTTTATCAAACTGAAACTTGCCTAGACTGAACCATGACTCACCTCTTGCCAGCTTGCGTTGATCAACAACGACTTCGCTTGTGCCGTCCGAGTGCTGAACTTGGTACTTTGCCTTGGAAGTACGGTTGGAATTTGGAGTAAACGCAACGCGGACTTCGTACTCGCCGGCTTTCTTGAATTTTGTCGAGAAGATGGCTTGTAGTGGCTCGGTCGCCACTCCCGTTTCGGCGACCAAGTATGACTTGCCGACATACCCTGTGACACTTTGAGAAGCTCGCCAACTCCCAACTAATTTCGCGTCGATGTCATCAACGACAATTCCCCGTGCGATCTGCGATTGGTTGGCAGTTTGCTCCATTTTGGCAAGCAACTTTGTTTTCGTTTGCAGCCGCTTTTGCGCTGCAGCGATTTGATCTTTAATAACAAGGCGGCGAGACTCTTCCTCTTCACTGACCGGAAGCGGGGTCTCAATCCACTTCGAGACATTCTCATGATCCATCGCTTCAGCGGAACGAAAGATTCCGGCGAGCGCGTAATAATCGGCTGTCGGGATCGGATCAAACTTGTGATCATGACAGCGAGCACAGCCGATGGTTTGGCCAAGAAAAGCGCTTCCCAGCACTTGCAGTTGTTCATCGATATGGTCCATGTCCAACTGTGTTTTGTCTTGTCGCTCTAGGTTGGTGTTGCCGAGCGCCAGAAAGCCCGTAGCGATGACTTGCCGCTGTTGTTGTACTAGATCTACTCCCTCGCGCGGCAGCATATCGCCGGCAACTTGCTCGATGACCATCTGATCGAAAGGACGATCTGCATTAAATGCTTCGATCAAATAGTCGCGATATCGCCATGCTTCCGGCAAAACGAATCCGCGCAAGGTGATCGAGTCGGCGTATCGGACCACGTCCATCCATTTGCGAGCGAAGTGTTCGCCGAAACGCGGCGATTCAAGTAGTTCGTCAACTAACTGATCGTAGCGATTCGAGGCCGTAGAACGCAGATACGCATCGAGCTGTTCTTTTGTTGGCGGGAGACCTGTCAAATCAAAATACAACCGCCGCACAAGAACGCGTTCGGAGGCTTTTTCGAGAGGCTCGTACTCCGCCTCGCGTAGCTGCAGTTCGATGAGCCGATCGATCCAATCCGATGCAGAAGCCAGTTCTTCCGGGAGCGGCCGAATGGGACGGTAGGACCAATGTTCTTGAGCACGATCTACGGGTAAGCCGGATTTACGCTCGAGACTTCCTTCGCCACGCCGGGGATCGAATGCTCCGTCAGAGATCCATTGTCGAACCGCGGCGATCACTTCAGCCGGGAGCTTGCCGTCGGGCGGCATTTGTAACTCTGGATTCTCATAAGACATAGCTTTGAAGAGAAGACTTTCCGCAGGTTTACCCGGAACGATAGCTGCACCGGAATCACCGCCAGCTTGCCAACCATCACGAGAATCCAGCAGCAGCCCACCACTAGCCTCCGAATCGACTGCATGACAGTCTTGACAGTGCTCGATCAAGGCGGGCCGAATCTTTTTCTCGAACCATTGCAGCTTCTCTGAATCATCAGCTCGAGCACTGGGTCTGATGGCGATCAAACTAAGAGCTAACAGGCAAAATGCAATGCAGCGCAAAACTAGCGGAATGTTTCTCACTGGAATTGAGAACGAGGGCAGCATGCGCAGAGTTATCGTAGGCGGGATTAAGGTCGAAACTCGGTCCGCGGTTCGCGAACCTTAGTCCGTATTCTACAGCAAATATGTTGGTGGAATCAATTTTGCTTATTTGGTGGCGAGTGCATTCAGAGTTTCAAACTAGCTAAATATAGCTTTATGACGGCCAACGCGGCTGAAAAGCAAAATACTGCGGCATAACCCCTGACCTGCCCTGATTTCAGAGTTAACGGGAGTCAAGCGTGGAATGAACCCTGGAAGCCCCCCTTTAACGCCTTGAAAGGCTAACGCTCCGAACTCCTGGCTCCAAACTAAGTGTGGGCCAACTCGGAAAGGGAGCGTGACGAATATTTTGCATCTTCATCCTGACTCGGAACGGAAGGCGACAACTAGCGTGTATCGCGATACGCAATCGCGTTACCGCAATTTACGCTTCTTTGCGAGCGATTCGAAGCGATCTTTGAAAAGATCAGATAACTGGTGCTCGTTAAGCATTTTGCAAACTGTGGAGAGTGTGAGATAAAGTTCGGGGTGTTCGGGCAATGCCTTGCGGGCAAACATCAAGTCCTTTTTGGCTTTGGCCCATTCACCTCGCTTGGCATAAATCTGCCCACGCGTCTCCCAGAACTGCGTCTTCTTCCCGGCTTTCTCGACAAGTTCATTGGCGTACTTCAAAGCCAGATCCAAATCTCCGTCCTTCGGAGCTGCAGTGTAGTGAGCCAAGTTATTGAGCACCCCAAGATCTTCTGGTTTTTGTTCGTAGACTCTCCTAAGCAATTCCAAGCCTACGCCATAGCACTGCACCTCGCACAATGTCGATCCTAGCTGAAAGCCCTTTCCATTTGAGAGAGGTAGCTCTTTCAATGGCATACATCGCGCAACGCGTTGTTCTAAATCTAGCGGCTGGAGATCGATGATCGACTGTAGTAGCTTGGCCCAGTGCGTTTCAGCACTAGAGCCTCTTTTGTAGGCAACCAAAGCTTTTTCGAAACTAGTTGCCCATTCCTGACGCTGGCTGAGATATTGCGACCAGCGGAGGTAGAATTTGTCAATCAACTCTGAGGCAAATTTCTCCCCCTGCCGCTCACGAGCTAGTAAGTGTTTTTCGATTGATTCGAAATCTTCTAAGAACTCCAAGCTGTCCAAGCACAGTTGGTCACTCCTT
>PKCQ01000083.1 GCA_002862265.1 Planctomycetaceae bacterium
TCGGAAGTAGTCGACCACTCGCTCCACAAAACTCTTGCGGTGTGGCGTGACATTTTGATCCTCCAATTCAGCCAAGTTTCGCAGCAACTCTTCTTGCTCACCGCTGACCTTACTTGGTATTTCGACAAAGGTCTGCACAAGCATGTCACCTCGCATGCCACTACGTGGGTCCGGCATTCCCATTCCACGAAGCTCGAACACTTCACTACTCTGCGTTCCGCTGGGAATCGTAATCGACTTCTTGCCATCCAACGTCGGAATTTCTACCGTAGTCCCCAGCACAGCCTGGGAATAGCTGAGCGGCAATTCGATCGCCAGGTCCGATCCCTCTCGCCTGAAAATGCTGTGAGGACGCACTTGGATGAAGCAGTAAGCGTCTCCCGCAGGTCCACCATCTGGGCTGGCTTGGCCTTCGCCTTGTAAACGGACTCGCATACCGTCATCGACACCGGCTGGAATCGTGACCTCCAGAACAACGGACTTTGGCTGAGCACCGGAACCATCACAGCTGCGGCACGAAGAGGTGATAACCTTGCCTGTACCATTGCACGGAGGACAGGTCGTCTGGACGCGAAGGATTCCCGTCGCTTGAACGACCTGACCACGCCCTTGGCAACGAGCACAGATCTTTGGCTCAGATCCAGGTGCAGCACCCGAGCCGTCGCACTCCTTGCACTGTTCGTGACGCGTCAGGCTGACTTCCTTAGTCGTCCCTGTCGCGGCTTCTTCCAAGTCCAAGGCGACATCGCAGCGAATATCCGCCCCGCGACGGACACGTGAACGAGAACGCCCAGCACCAAAGAAGTCTTCGAAGATCGATCCGCCAAACAAGTCGCCGAAAGCTTCGAAGATGTCACCGACATCGTGAAAACCACCAGAGTTTCCATCAATCCCCGCATGACCGTACTGATCATAGCGAGCGCGTTTGGCATCATCACTGAGCACCTCGTAGGCTTCGGCAGCTTCCTTGAACTTAGCGACCGCCTCTTCATCATTTGGATTGCTATCCGGGTGATACTTGATCGCCAGCTTGCGATAAGCCTTGGCCAGGTCGGAGGAGGAGATCCCTCGCTCCACTCCTAAGACCTCGTAGTAGTCTCGTTTGCCGGTAGCCATGTTTTGCTCACCTTCGATAGGAAATCGCGGTTGCGAAAGTTTGCTCGCGACGCGAATGCGGGCTTGTCCATCCCGCCCAGTCTTGAAAAAAAGGCCACCCTCAACTGGAGAGTGGCCTTTGGCATGCTTCGTTTCTAAGGCTCAAAGCAATTACAGGTTTCGGTCAAACAGCAGAAAGTCTTGACGCCTTCCGCTGCGGAATGTCTACGACGGCCCTAGGCTACCGAACCTTCTACGCGTTGCTTGTCCTTATCTTCCTTCTCGAAGTTGGTGACCAATGCCTCGGTCGTCAACAACAATCCAGCAATACTGCCAGCATTTGCTAGAGCGGTACGCGCCACCTTCACAGGGTCGATGATGCCGGACTTCAGCATGTCAACGTAAGCACCCTTGTTGGCGTCATAGCCAGTCGAAACTGGCTTCTGCGATACTTCGTCTGCAACGACGGAACCATCGATCCCCGCGTTGTCGGCTATTTGACGCATCGGAGCGGAAAGCGAACGCAGGATGATACCAGCGCCAATCTTCTCATCACCCTTGCACTTTGAAAGTGCAGATTCGACAGCTTCGGTGCAGCGAATTAAAGCCACACCACCACCCGGCAGAATACCTTCTTCCATCGCGGCACGAGTCGCATGCAAAGCGTCTTCAACACGAGCCTTTTTCTGCTTCATGTCCGCTTCAGTCTCAGCACCGACGCTGATCACGGCAACGCCACCAGCCAACTTGGCCAATCGCTCTTGGAGCTTTTCCTTGTCGTAATCGCTGTCTGTTTGCTCAATTTGAGCGCGGATCTGACCAACACGTTGATCAATCGACTTGCGAGCTCCACCACCTTCGACGATCGTGGTGTTGTTCTTGTCGACGACAATTTTCTTTGCGCGACCGAGCTGATCCAAGGTAATCTTTTCCAGCTGGATACCGAGATCTTCGCTGACAAAAGTACCGCCGGTCAATGTTGCGATGTCGCCCATCATGGCCTTACGGCGATCACCGAAGCCAGGAGCCTTCACAGCACAAACGTTCAACGTGCCACGCAGCTTATTGACAACCAACAGCGTCAGAGCCTCAGCGTCAACGTCTTCCGCGATGATCATCAAAGGACGGCCACTTTGGCTAGCCTTTTCAAGCACAGGAACCAAGTCTTGGATGTTGCTAATCTTCTTCTCGTAAAGAAGAACCAGAGCATCATCGAACTGGCAATCCATGCTGCCGGAATCAGTAATGAAGTAGGGCGAGATAAAGCCCTTATCGAACTGCATTCCGTCAACGTACTCGACAGTCGTGTCAGCAGTCTTACCCTCTTCAACCGTGATCACGCCGTCTTTGCCGACGCGCTCAAGAGCTTCAGCGAGCAGTTCGCCAATTTGCATGTCGTTGTTCGCACTGATCGCGCCAACGTGAGCAACTTGCTCGGAGCTTTTCACAGGCTTTCCAAGCTCCAGCAGATTTTCAACAGCCGCGTCGACAGCCTTCTCAATACCGCGACGAATTGCAGTCGGGTTGCTGCCCGCAACGATGTTGCGTAACCCTTCCTTAAAGATAGAACGAGCGAGCACAGTTGCAGTAGTCGTGCCGTCGCCAGCTAGATCGCTAGTTTTCTGAGCCACTTCTACGACAAGCTTCGCGCCCATGTTCTCAAAGCGATCTTCGAGTTCGATTTCCTTCGCAACGGTAACACCATCCTTGGTTACCGTCGGACCGCCGAAGCTCTTGTCGATGATGACATTGCGTCCGGTTGGTCCCATTGTGACCGCAACTGCGTCGGCCAACTTCTCCACGCCCTTGAGCATTCTTGCACGAGCGTGATCTTCAAACATTAACTGTTTCGCCACGTATATGACCCTTTATTCCGATGTTTGTTGGAGTAAGAATAACCAGCCGACTAGACGACCTTAGCCAGGATGTCTCGCTCGTACAGGATCTTGACTTCTGCGCCGTCGACCTCGATGTCGCTTCCACCGTACTTACCGTAAATCACGACGTCGCCAACTTCTACAGACAACGCGCCGCGGTTGCCACTGTCCAACAACTTGCCAGGACCAACTGCGACAACTGTACCCCGCTGCGGCTTTTCCTTCGCCGAGTCAGGAAGAACGATGCCGCCCGCGGTGGTTTCTTCTGCCTCTTCTGGCTTGACAACAATGCGATCATCCAAAGGTCGGATACTCAACTTAGCCATGTTTATTCCTATCTATTGCTTGTAAGCTTTCATTCATTTTGCGGTTGAAAGCGTGCCCTTGGAGACTGCCAGCGAGCACGGCTGCGTTTTCTGCGATACACTCTTGGGCTGCGTGGCAGGCTTACATCATCCCGGGCATTCCGCCCATGCCACCCATGCCGCCCATTCCAGGCATGCCGCCCATTCCACCCATTGGATCCATGCCGCCCATACCGTGATCATGGTGATGATCGTGTCCGCCACCTTCTTCTTCCTCAACAGGAATCTCGGTCACTAAGGACTCGGTGGTCAACAACAAGGAGGCAACACTCGCTGCGTTCTGCAGAGCAGTGCGAACAACCTTAGCCGGATCAATGATGCCCGCTTGAACCATATCGGTATACTTATCAGCGTTAGCGTCGTAGCCTTCAGTTTTACCCTTTTGCTGACGCACGCGATTGACGACAACCGCTCCGTCCAAACCAGCATTGTTCGAGATAGCTCGCAGCGGGCCATCCAAAACGTTTTTGATAATATCGGCACCGAGCAGCTCATCGCCTTCGGCAGCCAACTTCTTGAACGCAGACTCGCAGCGAATCAAAGCAACCCCACCGCCAGGCACGATACCTTCGTGGAGTGCAGCTTGCGTTGCAGCCTTGGCGTCATCCAGAAGAGCCTTACGCTCTTTCATCTCCGTTTCGGTAGCAGCACCAACAGAGATCTGAGCTACGCCGCCAGCCAACTTAGCCAGCCGCTCTTGCAGTTTCTCGCGATCGTAGTCCGAATCAGTGTGTTCAATTTCGCGACGAATCTGAGCCGCCCGGCCTGCAATCTCGTCCTTCTTCCCGCCGCCCTTGACCAAGATGGTTTCTTCGCTGGTGATACGAACCTTCTTCGCACGACCGAGATCCGACAGCTTCACGCTTTCGAGATCGATACCCAAGTCCTTGAAGATCGCCTGGCCACCGGTCAAAGCTGCAAGGTCACCCATGATTGCCTTTCGGCGATCACCATAACCAGGAGCCTTCACAGCACAGCAGCTCAAGATGCCTCGCATCTTGTTCACGACCAGAGTTGCAAGAGCCTCACCCTCGATGTCTTCTGCGATGATCAGCAGAGGCTTCTTCGCCTTGCTAGCCGCTTCCAGCAAAGGAATCAGCTTCTTATTCGAGCTGATCTTTTCTTCGAAGAGCAAGATATGGCAGTCTTCCAACTCAACCGTGACTTCGTCCGCGTTGGTGACAAAATGAGGCGACAGGAAGCCGCGATCGAACTGCATACCTTCAACGATATCGACGGTGGTTTCGCTACTGCGGCCTTCTTCGACTGTGATCACACCGTCTTTCCCGACCTTCAGGAATGCGTCAGCAAGAACATCACCAATGGCCGGGTCATTATTGCCCGCGATGGTGGCGACTTGCTTGATCTCCTTCCTGCTCTTTTCGTCGATCTTGATCGACATCTTCTGCAAAGTAGCGTTGACGGCTTCGACAGCCCTGCTGATCCCGCGAGACAGGGCCATTGGGTCAGCTCCGGCTGCGATCATCTTCAGGCCCTCACGGAAGATAGCTTCCGACAAGACAGTCGCAGTCGTGGTTCCGTCACCAGCGACGTCATTGGTCTTACTAGCGGCTTCTTTCACGAGCTGTGCCCCTAGGTTTTCGAAAGGATCGTCTAGCTCGATATCCTCGGCAACTGTCACGCCGTCCTTCGTTACCTTGGGCGACCCCCACCCCTTGTCGAGAACTGCATTTCGACCGCGGGGGCCCAATGTGCTGCGCACCGCCCGTGTCAGCTTCGAGACGCCGGCGAGCAGTGGCTGCCGCGCGTCATCTTCAAAAACCATTTGTTTTGCCACGTGATAATCCTCCAGTGGATTGGGCTTCTCTATGGAAATCCGAGAGTGTTCGGTTTCGGATTGGTTGTGTTGGGGTTAAAACCCCGTTCATGTGGTGGGCAAGGTCTCAGTACCTAGCGGCCCGCGACCTGTTTACATACCGTCAGACTGGCAGACAGCCTGGTCGATCTCCCACTAGATGCAAAGACCGTGCCACAATTTCAGGAACGCCTTTTTGCTGCGATACTCCAAGAGAGGAGACGCAAGCAAGTGAGTGAGTCACTTCAAGCACGAAGACCAAGCGAGCTCCCCCCCCGTTCTGCGCTAAAACTGCTGCCCCTCTGGACAATTAATTTGCCGTTGCCAATCTGACAGGCCCAGTTTTTTTTGTAACAAGCTTGCCGCGGCTCCAAGCCGAAACGAAGCAGGTTATGCGCGAGCCAACTTCGACAGATTGGTTGGACTAGTCAAGAAGTGGCGGCATGACAAGAATAACCATCGGGAACGCCGCTTTTTCGCAGCTTCGCTAATCGCGCAGCAAAAAAGCCCTAGGGACGGAATCCACTGGCTCGCCGATGAGCAAGGCCGCAATTTAGCGAGCCCCATGAAAACAAGCTCCTACACATCTAACAAAACGAGACCCCCAGTGGATCGTCGCCTCACACTCTGGCTGCTCCTAACGATCATAATGTGCCTGATTTACCTGAACATGGTCAGGCCCAATCCGAAGGATGCCGCAGGCGAAGATCCGGCGGCTGCCCGAGAAGTGACAGATCCACTCGCTGAGGCGCCAATTGGCTCAGGAGCTGAACCAGAGAAAGTGCAATCAGAAAAGAAGACGCGGGAGACAGAGATCGTCGTCAACCCATCTCAGGGCAACCCTCGTCGTACTGTCACTCTGGGATCTATGGATCCTGCTAAAGGCTTTAACCAACTCATCACTCTCTCGTCGCTTGGTGCGAGCCTCGAAAAAGCGGAACTCGTAGCCCAATCAGACCCCGGCGTTTTTCGCTATCGTGCCATCGAGCAAAAGGGCGGTTACCTAGGTCACTTGAGCCTTACGCCCGATATGATAATCACCAGTGTACCTGACGGATCACCAGCGGCCCTTGCAATCAGCAGCGATAGCAAAGGGATCCAAGTCGACGACGTCTTGACCAGTCTGAACGGCACTGCCGTCACCTCGTCGGTGGAGCTCAATGACCTCCTGACCGACCTTGATCCTGGCACTTCTGTCGCGGTTCAAGTCAACCGAGCGGGCTCAACAATTGATTTCACCGCAACGCTAAGCGAAGTACCACTCGACGTACTCCGCACGCAAGAACGCTCTGCCGAGTTCATCACTGGCAACAACCAACGCACGAGCCTGCGCACGACTCTTGGCTCACTCAACAGCAATTATATCCCCTTTGGAGAGCCTTGCTTTCCCTCACTAAAGGACACGCTTCAAGCAAACTGGGCCGTAGAAGAACTCAAGGTTCCCGAAGGGCAGGGCGTTCAATTCCGATTACCGCTGACTAGCTACTTGAACGAGGCTCAGCCTCGAAAACTCGACATCGTCAAATGCTACCGCTTGCTCCCAGCAGGAGGCAACAACGACGGCCACATCCTCGACATTGAAACCATCATTGAAAACAAAAACGATGTCGATGTTCGAGCTTCGTTCCGGCAGGAAGGCCCAACTGGCCTAACGCTCGAGGGCTGGTGGTATTCGAATAAGATCAGCCCCTACATATTCTCGCCAGCGGGTAATCGGGACATTGTTTATCATTCTCTGGCAAAAGGACACCAAGTCCGCACGACTCGCCAAATCTTCGCCGAAGCGAAAGACACCCCTCAAAAACCAGAGCTGGTGATCTTCGGTGAAAACGACACACCGGAGGCCCGCGAGCTCAAGTATATCGGAGTCGATGCACAGTACTTCAACGCATCTTTGCTATCTCAAGATGGCTCGCTAAAGGACCTTCGACAAGCAGCTTGTGTTGCGGTTGCTGACCCCGACGCAATAAATCGCTACCAGCAACAAGCGACCAACACCTCTTTCTGGTTCGACACGAAGGAACAAGTAATTCCTGCTGGCGGAGCCGTAAGCAAAAATTACCAGATGTATATCGGCCCCAAAGACAGCAAGCTACTTGAAGCCCATGGCTTGGGACAGGCGATCGAATACGGCTGGTTTGGATTTGTTGCTCGACCACTAGCCAGCATCCTGCATTTCTTCTTTGGTTTTGTGGGCAACTACGGCATAGCCATTGTCATGCTGACAGTTGTAGTTCGAAGCTTCTTATTCCCCTTCAGCCGCAAAGCGATGATTACATCGCAAAAGATGCAAGCTCAGATGCAAGTTTTGCAGCCCGAGATGAAAGTCATCAATGAGAAGTACAAAGATGACATTCCGAAACGCAGCCAAGCAATGCAAGAGCTTTATAAGAAGCATAATTTCAATCCAGCCGAGCAATTATCGGGCTGCCTACCGCTTTTCATTCAAATGCCGATATTCATGGGGCTCTTCCGCTGCTTGAGCTGTGATGTTTCGCTCCGGCAAGAACCACTCGTCGCTGGCATGAGTTGGTGCTCCAACCTAGCCGGGCCCGACATGTTCGCGGACTGGAGTGGCTGGATGATCGAATACATCGCCGGCAAGGGAACAGGCTGGCTCGGTCCGTATTTCAATTTGCTGCCAATACTGACCGTTCTTTTATTCATTGTTCAGCAAAAGATGCTGATGCCCAAAGCAACAGACGATCAGCAACGTGTAACGCAGAACATGATGATGGTCATGACCTGCTTCATGGGTGTTATGTTCTTCAGAATGCCCGCAGGCATGTGCATTTACTTCATCACTTCTAGCCTATGGTCACTGGTGGAACGCAAGCTAATCAAACGCACCATTCCACCATCCGAAAACCAACCATCCGGCGATACTGATGGCAAGGGCCGCACGGGAAGTTCCGGCACAAGCAATCCAACCAGCAAAAAGGAACGCGATCGCAGTCGCCGCAAGAGCGCAGGGCAGGAGAAGCCCAAGAGCCGACTGGAAGAGCTCAAGGAGATGCTAGAAAAACCGGCCGTCAAATCAGGTACGCAACGCGGCCCTGCTCCAAGCAAGAACAAACGCAAGAAGAAGAAACGCTAGGTTTTTCTTACGACCGCGTTCTGACGTGGCACCATCCGTCCAGAGAGTGCCCCTGGGCAGGCTCCAGAAGCAATTCGAAAATCAAAGTAGCGACATCGCGGTTACAATCAACCCCCAGAGCCGAGTTGCGGTGCGTGGCAACTCAGGAAAGCCAAAACTTGTCGCTGCCGATAGTACAAGCTGCCAACAGCGAAGAACACGAACAAGTTAGTGCCACGCTGGCAAACTCTTGCCCCTGTTTTCTTTTTGTCTAAGCGCCTTTACGAGCAACAACTGCAGTTCCGCAGAGCCCAGCTGAACATCCGACGCACCTCACCAGCCTAAGTCTTTGATCGGGCAAGAGGCAGAACGAGTAAGAGCTTCAACCGTGAGCCGACCGCGTTAGCCTCGCGCTTGAGCCTTCTGATTCAACTCGACGCTTTAACGCCCGGCTCACCCCACCAATCGAGTCTAATAGCACATCAATGGAATCGCGGGAGAAGGCCCCAGCGAACGCGAACCCTTGCTAACGCCCGAAGCTAGCCAAGATGCTTCTAGGAGCTACGGAAGAAGCACGCCGAGTTCTAGAAGCAAACGGAAAGCGTCTTGGACTCAGAGCCACTTCCACTTGGCCATCGCCAGGCTGCCCGCCGCTACTTTGAGAGCATCCGTCCAATCAACGGCATTCCAAGAGAGTAAGGTCTCGACGCGATAGCCTGCGAGCACTACACGATCGGAACGCTTCTGCCGCCCAGGGCCCCAGCTTTCAAAGGGTAAAGGTGCTGGGCTGACTGGTCATTTTCGCCGGTCAGCCGCAGCTCTTTCCGAATTTGACGTCGTAGCAGCTTTAAACGTCAGCCCACCCGCTCGACTCAGGTCGGCGCATGACACCCGCAACAACGGTCACTCCCAGACACGCCGTATGTACCAACCAGCAAGCCTCCATTGCAGCCACGGTCCGAATAGTGCAAACCGCGATCACTACTAAAGCTATAAGAAAGAAGCCTTCGGTGACTGCACAGTGACATCCCGGCTTAATGGTGTACAAACTAGCGATCGCCCAAATCGCTAGAACAGGCACCACGAAATTGCCATAACCCTCCATTGCACCAAACCAATCGACCATTCGCCTACCTCCTTGCAAACTTCCCAAGTCCTGACGAGGGGAGACTACCAATAAAGCACTCGACGATGACAGCGCAAACTTGAGACAAAGCCGAGCGAATCAGAAAATCGAATTGCGCAGCGATAGTGGCCGATTTAACGAGCCCCGAGCTTATTACTGCAATGGGCTGCAGAACTGCGACGCGTACGTTCAATAATCGCTTAAAGCGAATAAATGATCCTCGCAAACAAAAACGCCAGCCCAATGGGGCTGGCGTTTTTGTGTTCTCAGGGTTTGGCGAGGCAAACTCACTTCACCAAGTCACCAATGACTTTGTCCAGTTCGGTCCAGTGAACTCCCGTGGCAACCACGCGTCCCTTGGCATCAACCACGATGTTAACGGGCAATGAAAGAAAGCCATTGTCGATCGCCAAGTCGCTGTCCAAGCCGCCTTCGTCGAAGAGGTGAACCCACGGATAGCTTTCCTGCTTTAGGAACTCGAGTCCTTGCCGTGCCTCGTTGTCGAAGTTGATACCAACGACCTTCAGATTCGACTTCGCATACTTGTCTTGCAATTGTTTCAATGCACGCATTTCGGCCTTGCAAGCTTCACACCAAGTGGCCCAGCCGTGATAAACGACTGGAGCATTGCGTATTGCACTGGAATCAAAATTGCCACCATCGATCCGCTTTGCTTTCAAGCTGAATCTTCGACCTTCTAAGCTAAGTCGCCGTGCTGCTCCCGCCGCCTTGCGACCGGCCGGCGTGCCGGAAAAGTCGGCACTAGCACGTGTGTACCAAGTCTGCGCGTCGCGAACTTCGCCAGAGAATTCTGATGCCAAACCAATCTGGATCATCGCTTCGGCAGAGTCCGGACTCTTCGGGTAAGTCGAGACGAAATCCTTAAGTCCCTTCAAGTAAGCCTCTTGGAGCTTCTCGTAGTCGGCCTTAGGAGCCATCATCCGGACGTTGTGATCCGCGGTCAGAGCTCGAAAGACAACGTAAGCCGTCTCGTTATTCGAAGCATCAACGGAAGGCATTCGCTTAATAAAGATTTTCAGCCGGTCTACGCCACCAGGATATTCCCCCGTTTGCACGGCAGCACTTACCGTATCTGCGAATTGTTCAATCCAGGTTTTACGATCTGCGGAAGATTTCGCAGCTGAGACCAGCCGCTCGATCACATCCGCTCGCTTGGCGTGCAAGCTGGCGGTATCAGCACCAGGGTCCGCTAACTCTCGATCGATCTCCTGAAACTCTCCGACCAGACGAGCCATCTCTTCGCTGATTCCAGGCCCAGGACTCGTCCCCACATCTGCAGTGCGGGCGGCAACAGGCATTCCGAATACTACGCCTTCACCAGACAAAACATTGCCTTCGCTGATAGTCTTTGGCAATGTCACTACTCGCCATGCATTGCCAACTTGCACCAAGGTACCCACCAAGAGCTGCTTGGCGGTTCCGTCGTCGTTGATCAGTGCCACCGCATTTTCGTATACGATTACATCGCGGCTCGAACCGTCGGTTCCAGCGGGCAAAAGCCCGGGCTTGTCGGCACCGAAATTGGTCCATTTGCTTTTAGGACTGATAGCGTCCTGGCCAGCAGCCCACTTTTCGAAGTTGGTTTTCGCATTGCGTGCTTTTCCGGCAAGTGTTTCCTTCAGGCGTTTTCCAAGACCCAGCGACTCCAGTTCGTCTTGAGTGATGAGCAGGCGGGAAAATCGATTGGCATCCTGGGAAGCGGTGGCGGCGACAACTTCGGCAGTAACTTCCTCGGCGGAGATCAACTCCCAAGCCTCAATTTCGCCGTCTTCATCAGCATCGATACCCTTTCGCATGCCTTCGATCGCCAGCCAGCGATAGACGTCTGCGGTGCCGTTGAAATCCGTGTCAGCCTCACGATAGACCTCGACGCCGGCATTGAAATAGCTCCACTGATCCAGCTTGTCGTCGTCGTTTGTATCGGCGAACCACCGCAACGTCTGGTCAGCTGGTCCGGTGATGTGAAAGCCCTGAGCCCCATCGCGGCGAGTCTTTTCGATCGAACACTGTCCTTGCTCCGCTTGAGCAACTTTCTCGTAGTTCACGTCCGCTTGACGCGGCGAATACGACAGCGCTTTGACAATTAGCGTCGACGGCTCCTGTGCCTCGAGTGTGCCCATCTGACATAGGAAAGCGACGGGTAAAGCGGTCAACCCAACTCTTATTTGGTTCCAGGTCATTACTCACTCCTGAAAGGAATCGCTCGGCGACTTCGGCGCATGCGTGAAGCCAAGTTATCGGACGAAAGTCTGATGAATCTGAGGGGTT
>PKCQ01000693.1 GCA_002862265.1 Planctomycetaceae bacterium
CTCAAAATCAGATTCGGCATTCAAATCGAGGATATCTCCATCGCTATCTCGTACTCCAGCGAACAAAACTTTGATAGCAACAGTCTTATTACACCACGTTCCCTCCCAAACAGCGCCAAACGAACCTGCAGCTAGCTGCTTGTCTAGTTGTATATCAGATTCGCTGATTTTGCAGGTTACTGGCTCGCTCGCATTTTTTGATGGAGTCCCGTTGTTAAGAATATGCATCGATATAGATTCGTAAGGATTAAGACTTGAGGATTTGCGTGAATCAAATCCGAAGCAACTCCAAAAGCGATTGACAAGAAGGCGACAAGTTGTGCCAAGAGTCACATCTGTTCTTATATGTTAGCGTGCCTTTATTGGTGCGCATAGATTAACATTGATATACGCCGGTCCGAGAGTCTCTTTTTTGTCCATTGATTCCTTAACATATGTCGCGGCCGTTGCATGATGCCGTTGCATGAGCTAGCAAGATTATCTCGGTAACCGCCACGTCTGATTGATAATACCGCCCCTGTCGCCAACGATGATTTATTATCAGCTTCGTGCGAAAATCATGAACACGCGGCGTGGCAGTTCCGCCTCCCACCACCCCAGAAAATTCTCGACTGCGCGAAGCCCGCCGAAGCCCCCGGCAGAGTTTTTACAGCTAATCAATTCATAGTTTGGGTTGAAGCCCTCGGGGACTGGTACGCAGTTACGGCCTTTGCAACATTGTTGGCGTCCTCCTCGAAACTTCTTCGGTGTGGTTGTGGGACGGTATTTGGTTTGTTTCGGCGCCGTGGCGGATAAAGAACTGTTTTTACCAGTCTTGGTCGTCATGTAGCGTTGAACGACAGCTTGGTCTGCAGTGTAGGAGGAAGTGTTCTGACCAATTGCGCCAAGAACGACAACCCAGAATGCGAGCTGCACGTCAAAGGGATTCCAATGTCCGTTCAGTATATTCAACTTACCACTCTGAGCAGCCACTCCGAATGAAGTTGCAATGGAATCGCCCGTTCCAAGCAGCATCCAAACCAAAGCTAGGACAGCTCCACCAAGAAGCACAAATGTTTGTAGCGTGTCTGTCCATATGACAGCTGAGATTCCGCCGAGCGTACAATAAACTATACTGAGCCCACCCATCAAAAGCACTGATTGCATCGGAGTCATCGGTGTTGCAACCGCCAAAGCCAATCCGGTTAGACTCATCACAATCGCCATGCGAAACAGATGAAAGATAGAGAAGCAAACGCTCCCGAAGATGCGTACGCTCCTGTGGAAGCGTTTTTCTAGGTACTCATAGGCACTCGTCGCATCGATCTTCCTGTAAAAGGGCAGAGCCACTGCGACTGCGACGAAAGCTACGACGGGAATCATAAAATTCCCCACCGCGTAAACCCAGTCCTGCGCGAACGCTTTACTTGGTACTCCAGTGAAGGTCAGCGAACTAAGCATTGTTGCAAAGATACTGCAACCTGCAGCCCACCACGGAATGCTACCGGATGCTCGGAAGTAGTCGTCAGTGTCTTTCGTCCGCCGCGCGAAATACACACCTATCAGAACCAGAGACGTCAAATACATAACGACCACGAAGTAGTCTAGGCTCCCGAAGCTGCCGAGATTGCTTGGAACTGAGATCTGCCATATTTTTGGAGTTCTCACCCGCGGCCGAATTTCCCCGGTTGGCAACGTCACTTTTCCATCAAAAATGACAGCCGAGGTCGTAACCTGATTCTGCGGACTCTCCCCCATCGAAATCCATCCATCTGTGATGGCGTTGTAGGCAAAGGTGCGGCGGGGAAATCCTGGATGATCATCTTTCAATTCATCTGTGCGATGAAAGAGCTTACCGTCATCACCACTAAGCACCAAAATGTTGCTCTGGCCGAACTTGATTCCGGTTCCAGCCGTTACCGCGTGGGGTAGCGATGCTCTCTCGCGCCATGTGTCTTTCTGCGGATCGTACTCCCAGCAATCGTTCAGGAATTGAACTTCATCGCCGTCTTGGTATCGACCGCCAATCACATAGACACAGTCTCGAAAACCATTGTTCTGGGCAATTGTCATATTGAAAGCCCGCGGAGGCCCGGGCCAGGCTTCAAGTTGCTGCCACTGGGGCTCGGACTGTGACAGATTCAAAGCCAACATGTAGTTCACGGCTGTATCCAGTGTCGTTCCCGTCTGCCCACCTGCCACGTAAATCGTATTGCCGATCATGCAGGCTTGGCCGTAGGCCAATGGATGCGGGAGTGAGGGCAACGCAGTCTGAGCAATTCTCTGAGATTCAAAATTCCAACTTAGACGAAAACAATCCGAGAAAATCTGCTCCGCATCATTGCCTCCGATGCAAACCACCCCTTCTCTGTTTGAAACATTGGCACCGTATCCGACAGGGTGGCTAAGCTTTCCTACGCTTTGCCACTGGTACGAATCCCCCTCCTTCATCATCGCGAAAATGTCGTCTTGCCACGCTTTTCCGTTCTCCCATACTGGCTCAGGAAAGTTGGCTCCCCCAGCAACAAGGAGCACTTCTTCGCTTGCTTTCTGCTTTGACCGCTGCACGCCAACAAAAGGACCGGCGACGCCTAGCTGGCTCGGTAGATCTGGAAGAGGCTCCCACTCAAGTTTTTGTTCTTGAGCCTTGGAAGAGCTGCATAGAGCGCTTATAAAAAAAATCGAAAGGGCAAGAAAACGCCGGTTGATCCACGACTTATTCATGACGACAGGCAGTGAGAGAGAAGTGCAAGAGGACGGACTAGCGCCCGGAGAGGAAACACATTCTAGAGTCCTTTCTCCCATCCGTGGGGCATCTCCGATTGAAATGAGCCAAGACAGCGGGGGACAGCCGGTCAATCAGTTCGCCACAAAGCGAATGATTCGGGCTGCTGACTTACCATGCTCAGCCCCCATAAGTCGAACTTTGGCGACATGCTCGCCAGCCGCCATATCAGCCGCAAACATGACAGTGCGAGGATAGTGCAGATTACGACTGTGGCGATGCTGAAGCTCAAACTGCTGAGCTACACCTTGATCGATTGCGACTTCGAGAACTCCAGCGTCTGGACCGGCCAACAAATACGCACCCAACGCACTCCCCTGAAAGCGAATCTCGAGAGTCGCACCGGCCTCCTCCGCACAGAGCAATGGCAACCCAAGAAACTGCTCGCGTTTTCCGCCCGTCAGCTCTTTCCATTGAGGTACTTTGATCTGCCATCCCTGGATTGAATTCGCTTGATTTTGCGGTAGCATGCGGCCTCCAACGTAGCTCGTTCTATCAAGCAAATCATCCGGAACAGGATGAGCCCGAATCTCTGAAGTGCCATCCTGCCAAGCCGTTTCAAGCAGAGAATGAATCATGTCCGCACAAGCTCGATTTCCCGCTGGTTTTGGATGCACACCTCCATAGACTTTCCAACTCATACTTTCGTCTTCGATTCGCTCTGAAATCTCCTTCGCCAATACGATAGAAGAAACACCATAGTGCTGCACAACTCTCTCGTGCGCCGCAATAGACAAAGGCGTCTCGCCTCTTGCGAACGAATTGAGCATTTTTGTATTGACGAAATGAGTTACCACAATGTCCATGTTGGGATTACTTTCCAGCGCCTGCCGGAGAATGCCCTCTAACCCCCGAATACAATCCTGAGTCGAGTGTGCAGCGTCTTGGTCATCATTCACAGCAAATTCGACAAAGAACAAGTCGATGGGTTCACCTTCCAAAACATGCTCTTGCATTCGAAAAGCACCAGTAGTAGAGCAAGTCGAGGAAATTCCTGCGTTGACAAACTGGAATTTGGACTCCGGGAATCGCTTTTGCAGATCAGCAGCAATCATTGGGCGATATCCGTTCATTTGAGTGATGGAGCCGCCGATAAAGGCAACTCGTCCCTTCTTCTTCGACAGAAATGTGTTGCGTGAGTTGGTGAGAGTCCCTCGCTTGCGAATGTTCGGCTCCATCGCTTTTCTTACGAAGCTTACAATCTTCCCCGGTTCTTTCAGAGAGTGCGGATGGTGCCCTACGCCCGGCTTGCGAATCACCTCGATGCTTCCGCCAAGCTCGAGGTATTTCTCCGCTAACAAATAGGTATTTTCTGCGACAGGTACAACGACATCAGCCTCGCCCACCACGTGAAGCAACGGAATGCCTTCCTTCGCCAGCTTCCGAAGCTGAGTTGGATCGAGGGGGCCGACGATGTCGTCTTCGGCTACTCCTGCCGCCGCGTAGGCAGCCAAGCATTGCTTCCATGTCGCTTCACTGCCCTTCCCATTCCACTCACCTTTCGGCCAGCTTCGGATATCACACACAGGTGCATCCCCATAGATGCAGGCGACCTTCTCTGGATTGGCTGCGGCCCAATTATAGATTATCAACCCGCCACGACTCATTCCTTCTAGCGCAACTCTCTCGCTCAAACCAAATCGCTCGGTGGCAACCTTGTAGAAAGCATCCCAATGCTGCACTGCTCTGGGGCATCCGAACAAACCTGCAACGTCGCAATAGCCCAAATGATAGCCAGCCTTGAGCAAAGCAATATCGGCTTGTGGTTCGTGCCCGAAGAATCTTGCACGCCAGATCCAAGGCCTGCCCTCCAGCGATTCTTCAGGCTTGATCACCCAGCACTTGCGGCCCTCGACTTGAAAGCCGACTCTCTCATAACCATTCCAATGCGACTTAGGCTCCTGCCCCAAAGTCCCCGACTGCGCAAAGATAAACAAGAGAAGCGAGACTAAGACTTGGCTCAAGACAGCGGAAACATTCATCTAATTTTGGTCATTCCAAGGTAGGTGTTCATCGAAGCTAGGGGCTCTCGTTTCAAGATTCCATTATACTGGCATTCGCGACGCAAGCTTCAAACGACGCAAATCCCTAACGAAGCAAATCCGAGTTTTGATTTGAGAAATGAGGGCGCTAGCTGCGTTCCAGCATTTCCTTGCTTGGGCACTCCTAAACTAAAACCTCAATCCAAACACACTGTCATGCACCAGCTATGAACGGGGGTTCATATTGTGAACAGGGGAGCTTCCTGCGGGCTGCAGGCAGGTCGTTAGTAGAAGGTTAGTGTTTCTTTATAACAGCTCCTGTGCTCCTGGAGTGCTCCCCAAGAACTGATGCGCGCGGTATGGGAAGGATCTCACAAGGAGACCTTGATGACCAAGAAGCGAGAACTACGAAAGCCCTGCTAGCTTCTGTAGTTCTGCGGACCAATTTTTTTGGCAAGCCCGTTGTCTACCACAGGGGTATCTCTCTCCGACTTGCGTGAACGGAATTACTGAAGCTGGACTCGTCAATCGATAAGAAATGAGCGACCGGGTCTTCCGACTAATGCCGTAGCTGCTAGAGAATGATCGCGGCGAGCAACCAATAGATGGCCATTGTGATAAGCGCTGCAGCAGGTACGGTGAGTACCCACATCGCAAAAATCTTTAGCAGCACTTTTCCTTTGACTTTCTCTCCATCGCGAAGACCACTACCTACGATTGCTCCCGTCGCAGCATGCGTCGAGCTAACTGGATAGCCCAGCAACGAGGCGATCACAACTGTGCTCGCCGCCGAAAAGTCCACAGAAAACCCACGCGTATTTTTGAGTGTCGTGATCTTCTTACTCAGAGTCTCGATAACCCGGTGCCCAAGTAACCCAATACCAACGGCAATACCAATTCCTCCCAGGATTATGATCCAAAGAGGCACATGAGCGTCTTGCAGTATTTCTTTTGTAGGAAGACCACTATGTGTAACCACCAGAAAGATTGCGAAGACGGGTGCAATCGAGTTGGCTACGTCATTGGCTCCGTGGGCTAGGGCAACATAACTCGATGTTCCTACCTGTAGGTTCTTGAAGATCTTTTCAATCGACTCCGAAGTGTCTTTCATCTTGCTTGTCAAACTTCGCAGCAAGGCTTGCGATACGATCGTTCCATAGGGAATCACGACGCCCAAAAATAACAGGTATTCCCAGAAACTGTCTGGTTTAAGAGCCTTAAGACTCGAGCCTTTCATGAGGATCAGCGCGAAGAAGCCGACGGTCGTTGCCAACACAAAGGGCAAGAAGTATTGCAGGCGAGCAATCATGCCTTCCTTGCCGTTCTTCACGATGAATGACTTGATGTAACTCAGCAAACCCGCCGCTAGAACTGCCGCAAGAATCGGAGAAACAAACCAAGAGAGTACGATATTGCGGAGCTCCCCCAATTTACAGCCGACCATCCACCTGCCATAACACTCGCTCCGATTAGGCTGCCAACGATAGAGTGACTGGAGCTCACCTGCATGGAAAACAATGTCGCAGTGAGAACAAAGACTCCTGCTGCTATCAACACGGCAAACATGGCTAGCATGTACGCCTTGGGATCTCCGAATTGAGCAGGATCAACGACTCCGGTAATTAGCTTTGAGGAAACATAGCCGCCCAGCATGACAGCCCCGAGAAGATTCATGATGCCGGCGATAAGAACCGCCTGCTTCATAGAAATCGCTTTTGCCCCAACAGCTGAGGCAAAAGAGTTGGCCACATCGTTCGCCCCATTGTTGAATGCCATAAAAAAGGCACCGAGGGCAGCCATGATTAACAGGATCGTTCCAAATTCCATTCTTACCTTTCGTTAGAATCGCAGATCGCCAACTTCGCGCGACCTACAAGTTTTTACACTCAATTTTTTCTCTCACCCGCTATGGCATTTTGAATTGGAAGCAGAGGTGCACCAGATAGACTCTTCATCAGATCTTCACAGCAGCGCCCGCGACAACTGTCGAGGAAGAGAACTCCCGAAGTGGGAAGAACCAAGTGCGCAAAGGTTGTTACTGCTGCGCTCGGCAAGCAAGTACGGAAGAAAGCGTTGACACGCAGTAGGGCACAACCATGGTTAGCGAGCACTTCATCGCGCACATGGAATCGAATTGCACGCAATAGATCGTGCTGCCATGATTGATCGCGATGAGTATGGTGCCGACTACGGCTGCAATCATGAGCGATCTACGGACAACAGGCCAACAAAATGCGATCGCAATAAAAGAAGAAGAAGAAGAAGAAGTCATTCAGGTGATCCAGACTGGCTCGCAAAACTTCGACAAGCTGCCCGTTATCATCCTACGAAGAACGGAAAACTAGAGAGCCACTATCTGAACGGGCGAAGCAGCGTTCCATTCTTGATCGATTCTTGCTCCGAAAAAGCACAGCTAACTTTCGCGGAGCCACCATTGCTGAAACTCCACCATTGCCGAAACTCAGATCTGGCCTGCTAAGGATACTCGTCTATCAGGAACGACGAACGCGATTTCAGTACCTTACAAAAATTCTCATAGGATTTTGAATATTGGTGAGATTTCCAGGCGTAGCATCAAGAAACGGCTTTCGGCGGGGTGCCAAACCTACTCAAGAGGAAGCCGAAACGCCGCGGCTTCCTGGTAGTTTCGCACCACGAGCACATCTCCGGCAAGAGCGAGGTGATTCCAAGTCTTTCCATCCAGAGCTTGAAACTTGCCGAGAACCCTATGCTTCTCCGGATCGGCTCCCACCAAAACGACTTCGCGAGACTCTGCAAGCAAAAGGATCTTGTCGCCGACCAACAGTAGCTGACCATGGCCATAGCGTCCTCGCTTCCAGAGTCGCTTTCCGGTTTTCAGGTTCAGACAAGTCATAATGCCGCTGTCGAGCCCATAGATCGCACCTTCGTGAACGACAAAGTTTGACATTTTGGAACGAAGGCGAATACTCTTCCACTCAGTCTCTACTTCCCAACACTCCGGTCCAAAGGATGGAATCCTTCTAGCGTCTGCAGTCGCATTTGCCTTTAGGCTTATCTTCAAGCTGACGATGCCTTTCCCATAGCCCGACGAAATCAGTATTCTGGACTGACTTGGATTCTCCGTTGGCAGGACCACAGGCTGCGCCACGTTTACTCGCTGCAATTCGCCTTGAGTAACCCAGGGCGTCAACCATTGCTCTTGCCCCGTCGCCGCGTCGTAGGTCCTAAGACCAGCTCCGTTGAAACTCAGTAAGAGCTGCTGCCCAATAACGCTTGATAACATCGGTGAAGCATAGGCCCCTCGATCCGAGCCACTGCGCCAGAGCTCCTCGCCTGAAAAGCTATCGAAGGCGATCAGCGCTGAGTTCTCGCCGCCAGGTGTGACGAAGACCTTCCCTTCGTAGACCAAAGGAGACCCCGACATTCCCCAAAGTAGATTGTCGCGTTCCGGGTCAGTAAGACACTCTTTCTTCCACAGCAACCGACCGTCTGCCAGGTCACAGCACGTCAGCAGCCCATCGGCCCCCATCGAGTAGACTCTTGAGTCTGCGATAGCTGGGGTCGAGCGAGGTCCGTCACCATGCTCGTCCTCGAAGCGACGCGGCTGTTGACTAACCCATAGTTCTTCACCGGTTTCCAAGTGGTAACACACGATGCACTCAAACGCACCTCTCTGCTCCAGGTCGATCGCAAGCTTACCTTGAACAGCAAAGCTGGACCAGCCGATACCTACAGGATGACGCCACAACAGTTGCGGCTGGATGGTATCCCAAACCGCGAGTGACGTCTCCGCGATAGCACCGTCGCGACTAGGCCCCAGAAAGCCTGGAAAATCAGCTGCTGAAGGTTGCTGTAGTTCGGACAATTCGACGTCGGCTGTACGGGACTTAGCCTTGCGACTGACGAAATAGTCTTGCACTCGCTCCTCAGCACTCGGTGTCCACGACCAAGCGAGTTTCGGCACCATGTTTCCATAGAAGCTCTCGACCCGGACTAGCTTCGCGACTACGCAAAAGATAACCAAGCTGCCTAAGCTGACCATCAGAACTGTTTGAATGCGGGGGCGGAAGTAAGCGATCGTCACAGTCGCTAATACCGCCAGTACTCCAATCAGAGCGAGCCAAGGTCTCAGGCCATCTAGTCCAAGATAAAACGCCTGAGTGTCGATGCTTCGCAGAATGTTGACTGCGGTCACAATCAGTGACAGAGCAAATCCAAGTCCCACTGGCATCGCAAACAACACCCAAGGAGAACACTTCTCGATCTCAGGCAATGAACTGGCTTCAGGTCTTGTTGTTTGATCAGCTGACATATTTGCAGGCCCTGGCCGTTCTTTAGGTTACCGTTTGAGAGCCTAGTCGGCAGTGGCTCCGGAAGTAAGTTTAGGATGCCAGTGTGTCAGTGGTTGGTTGAGACGCGAAGCGACTACTGCGGCAAGCCTGGAGCAAGCTTAAAAGTGGCAGATCGATCCACTTATTCCAATTGCAGCTTGAGCCAGACACAAGTCACAGACTGCGTTGCATTGCAGGGTCGAAATCCGGGTATGGCGATCTTTCCATCCGACTCTCTGCGTCCACCCGCAATTATGCTGAAAGAGTCCCTTTGAGTGACAAGTACTTTTTTGGCACCCTACGTTTAAATAAATATAGTTCCATCGCACGGACCGAATCTTTTGTTTGAAGGTGCCACGGAGAGAATCAAATGTGCAGAGCAATTCGCTGTTTAATTCAGGATGAATCAGGGCCAACAGCTATAGAATATGCTGTCATGCTTGCCTTGATCGTTGGCGTTTGCATCGGCTCGGTCACTCTTCTTTCCAATAACACTCGTGACAGCCTGGACAGCTCAGCCGACGCTATCTCAGCGGCAATGTAATTTCGATCCGCAGCCAAATGTAACAGGTAGCTTAGCTGCGAAAACGAAAAGTACACTCGAAAACAAATAAAAAAGGCACTCCAATCTGGAGTGCCTTAATTTTTTTAGGGCTTGCTGTTGGGTTTAGCCGACTAGCTGTTCCAGTTCTCGTTGACTGATGGAGCGAGTTCGTCCAACAAGAGATCTAGATCCTCGTCTTCGCTATCATCAGCGAGAACGTCAGTCAGTGGAGAGGGGCCGTAGACGGTCGAGGTATTTCGAGCACTGATGCGCCCATCTTCGTCTTTTTCAATCAAGACCTCAACGACTTCACGATCTACCGTGTCACCTGTGATCGGAGCACTCAGAGCCGACAAGTCGATGAAAGCTGCTTCACCTTCACCGCTGGCTCGGTTTCCTGCCTGCCTATTCAACTCATTGATCACCATCAATGGATCAATCGGGGTAGCCTCAGTATCTCCACTCACATCATAGGCGAATTGAGGACGGCCCATGCCTTCGCCGGCAGCCAGGTCATTTAGCCAACGAATTCCCAAGAGGACATCAAGGGCGGTGACGAAACCATCCAAATTCACATCGAAGCGATTGAATGGATTCTGCCAGTGTTCGCCTTCTCCGCCGCCACCACCTGGTGCAACGATTGCAACAGTATCAAATCCGTAGCCAATTCGATCAAACGGCACAGCTGTAGGTGGCTCGAAGGTCAAAGTGTCGTGCAGAGGTGTGATATCAGCTGGATCCGCAATGAACTCAGCAGTACCAATGTTGTTTGCCGTCATCGTGATCACGAAGAGCAACTGTTCACCGAGTCCGAGAGGCTGATTGCCATTCTCGACTTGAACAGCTCCGATCTCGTTGATGACGCCATCAGTACGGATATCACCTTCACGGACTCGCTGGTAATTCGGTCCAAACTGAACTTCAAATCCTAAATTAGGATCATTGGTCTGGCTTGCTACCGGACTGACCAAGCCTCTGTTGTAAAGGACATCTTCGTACGCTGCGAAAATACCGCGATCAAGCCCGAAGCCTCGCAAGTCCTCGACGAATCCACGCACCTGGAACTGACTTCCAAGTTCTACCTGATCGATGGGCTGACCATTGACGTCCGTGACTGCAATCCGTAGTGCGACAATATCGTCGGCCGCCGCGTCGCCGACATCAACCGTAACCGTCGCTGACGCCCTGCGTTGCGCCGCATCTACAATCGTGTAAACGAATTGATCTGTACCTTCGAAACCAGCGGTCGGAGTGTAGAGAATTCGATCGCCGTCAACACTTGTCGTACCGAAAGAACCATTGGTGACGCTGTCGATTGAGATAGTGCCAGTGGAACCAGGCAAATCATTGTCTAGTACATTGATCGGGAATGACGCCGAGTTTAACGGGACGTTGCCAATTGGCGAATCATCAACGGCTACCGGGAATTCGACTCCGTCTCCAACTATCTCCAGCGACGCTCCGACGTAGCGAATTCGCTCGATCGGTACAGCACTGCCAGGTGTATCAAACAACAGCGTGTCAGAGTTGGGGAAGTTGTCTGCTGGGTTTGGAATGAAGTCGGCGATTCCAGGAGATTGAGCTGTAAAGTTCACCGACGCAAAGAGTAAAGGATCACTCTCTGACATGGTTGGCCGGCTACTGAATGCTCCAAACTCGTTGATGATCCCAGGGATAGTCGCATCACCCGTCTGTCCATTCACATAGTCATTAAAGAATGATGTCTGGAAGTTGAACGCGGCATTCGGATCCGTATTTGGCACGGTCCCAACTAGCTGCAAGCTATAGAGCAAGTCAGTGTACACCGCAAAGACGCCAGCGGCGACACCAGGAC
>PKCQ01000177.1 GCA_002862265.1 Planctomycetaceae bacterium
CCGCTGGCTTTGCTTTTGCCTTTTTGACCACAGCTCGAATCGTCTTGACGGTCGCGTTCCACCAATCTTCGGGATCTTGTTCGGTCCACATCGGCTTCGGCTTCAGGACATCGTAGCTAGCAGAGGCCTCTGCCAAGATGTTGCCATCAGGATCTATGAGCAGGCTCTTGGTTCCTGAAGTACCAACATCAACGCCGATCGTGTATCCCATGAAAATCAAACCTTTAGAATTGGAACCCTCGAATGGGTCGAAGAGGGTTCAATTGGGCAATGAAGAAAAGTTGGAAAAGACGTCTGAGGATAAGTCAGGCGGGAGTCTGGATTGGAAACCAAGCAATGAGGAACGCAACTTTGACTTTCAAGTTCAAGAGATAGTCGCGTGAGTCCTCTGTTCGAATTTCTACGTATCACACTATACTGCGATTTTGACGCAATTTCTACCGTGGAAGCGATATCATAGCGTTGTCAATGAGCCGCTCGCCCCTCTCCTGACACCAGCTAACACGGTGTGCAACAGTCAACTTGTGGCAACCTTAGAGATGCGATCCCAATCGGCCAATAAAACGTACTTCCACTGGATTTAAACGAAACTCGACATTCTCACTTTCTGAAAAGCGAAGTTAGCTAAGCGTTTTGGGTCCTACTGCTACGGCTGTGCAATTACTCGTTTGTGAATAACAATGAAAATTTTTCGATACATACAATTGTGTTTCCTCCTGACTGGAGCCAGCAGCTTGATTGGCTGCAAGCAACCGGAAGTTGTCGAGAAGGAAGATCCGACTCTGGCGGTGAGTGAGTTTCCGATTCGAGTTTGGATAGCGAGCCCGGTTTCGGATATCCCTATCATTCAGCGACAATGGCAAGCTGGATCAGAACAACCAATCGAGATCAAGCAAGTGCACGCTCAGGACTTGCTGAGCAAAGAGAACCCTGAAGCCGACGTTCTCGTTTTTCCGGCCCGATTGATTGGCGATCTCATCGCCAAGGGGGCCATTCAGCACATTCCCGAAAATGCAACCAAAGATGACGAAGGTAACGAGACCCTGCCTGCGTTAGCAGCAGAGCGAACCCAGGTTCAATTCGCTCGCAAGATATACGGGGCCTCCCTAGGCTGCTCGATCCCAGTTGCCATTGCGAGTAACAAGCTCGCAGAGCAGATTAGCACGCCTTTAAATTGGGATTCGGTGCTAGGGAAGTTGGATACGGGATCTGCTGGTAACTGGCCTGCAGAAGTTGATCACGAGGCATTGGTGGATCGATATCTATTCATTCTCGGAACACTCGTCGAAAAAAACCCGACATACGGCTTGCTCTTTGAAGTAGTCAAGATGGAGTCGCGTTTGAAGGCACCAGAGTTTCTGCGAGCCTGCGAAGTCTTACAGCGGCTCACCGAACAGCCTGGCGGACGAGCGGCGTTCCTCTCTAGCCATTCCGATGCATGGATATGGTCCGCGTCGAACGAAACTCCGGTGCTAGGAATCGCTTGCCCTTCTGAGCTCACTGGCGAGGCTACGTCGGTGAAGGAAGGTGCGATCTTGGAGATTGAACATGCCAACTTGATCGGCTGGAACACTGGCGGTGGATTGATTGCTGCCCTCTCTTCGACTTGCCAGCAAACTTCGCATTCGCTAACGGTGCTAAAGTGGCTGCAGGATGGCCAAACGCGTGGTGTCGTGGCCCCTTTAGTTATGGGTATCGAAGCCGAACAATCGGACGTAGAACTGCTGACCTGGAAAGCTCGTGACGCATCACGAGCCGCATTGGATAGCGACACTTTGCCGTTCGAGCCGAGTTTGCCACACGCCCTCGATTATCGAGCCGCCTTAGCAAAGGAAATTCTTGCCTTTCTGCGCGGGGATGTCACTGCCGAACAAGCAATGTCGAATACCGATCAAGCTTGGCAGGAAATCAGTGGTGACGAACCAAATAATCTGAGCAGAGCTTATGAACAAAGCCTCGGACTCTGAAGTCTCGAGCAGTCCAGCTTAGGTTGCACAAGCCAAGCTAGACATACGGAATTGATCACTCGAAAATTTGCTTTAGCGACTCTCCTACCGCACTTCTGTCGTGTGATTAATGCTCCAGGCAATTGTTTAAACAATCGTATTTTATGGAGGAACCATTGCCCAAATGTGGGGTTATGCCATCTGGTAATCGGGCAATTCCTGTCTTCGACTCCTTGCGGCCACCCCTAGAGAAGTTGATCGGTCTTTTTCCGGTTGCGAACCCGTAAAATAAGTTCGCTTCATTGTGGCGAGGAAGCGTTTTATCGGTGATACGCTCAAGGTGCCCCAACGAGCGACTTTTTTATTTCAACGAAAACCCTTTCGTTTGATGATTCACGGAGTTTTCCAATGCAGTTCGTTCACGTTCTCCCGTTCGCCGCGCTCTCAACACTGACTATCGCCTGCCAGTCGACGCAAGCTGACTGGAATCGATTCAGAGGACCCAATGGTTCAGGAGTTGCGGAAGGCTCGGCGCCAACGGAGTGGAGTGAATCGAAAAATCTGAGTTGGAAAGCAGAACTGCCAGGTGCTGGAGTTTCGTCTCCAATTGTGGTTGGTGACAGGGTTTTCGTGACTTGCTATTCCGGCTACGGCCTGCCCGACGACATCCGAGAGATGGGCAATCTGGCACGACATCTCGTTTGTGTTAACGCCAAGAGTGGTAAGAAGCTTTGGCAAAAAGACATCCCCAATCAAGTGCGTGAAGATCAGTATTCGGGCATGGGGGTTCCGGCACACGGTTATGCTTCACACACGCCGACCTCCGACGGCGAGCATGTGTATTGCTTCTTCGGCAAGACGGGAGTGATTGCCTACGATCTCGATGGCAACAAGAAGTGGTCGAAGTCAGTCGGTACCGATTCAGATCCCAAGCGATGGGGATCTGCTTCAAGCCCCATCTTGCATGAGAACGTTTTGATCGTAACTGCGGGACCAGAATCGCGGGCGATCATCGGGCTGGACAAGGCAACCGGTGAAGAACTCTGGAAAGCTGAATCGGACTACTTTGGGTATGTTTGGGGTACGCCAGCCATCGTTCAATGTAACGATCGCCTCGAAGTCGTCGTTGGCGCTCCTTATGAAATTTGGGCACTGAATCCTCAGAGCGGCAAGCTCACTTGGTACTGCGAAGGCGTCGAGTCCGATTCCTTCAATACGAGCTTGGTCGTCGATAAGGACATGATCTACGCTATTGAAGGGCGACGTGGCGGAGGTGGCAGCATAGCCGTGAAGGCGGGCGGGAAGGATGATATCTCCAAGGATGCAGTGAAATGGAAAGGCCGCGAACAAGGCGGCTTTGCAAGTCCAGTGCTCTACCAAGGCAAACTCTACCACTTTGCCAGTGGTATGATGAGCTGTTTGCATGCGACAAGCGGCGAGGAAGTTTTTCGGGGCAGACTACCAGCCGCGACGGGCGGCTCCAGCGGCTCTCAAGGTAGTCGCGGTGGCTTCGGTAGTCGTGGCGGAGGACGCGGAGGCCGAGGCGGATTTGGCGGACGAAGCCTGGATTATCCTTCACCAGTAGCCGCTGATGGCAAGATTTACTATCTCACCGGAAATGGTACGATGCATGTATTCGCTGCCGGTGACGAGATGAATCTCTTGTCAAGTAACCAAGTCACCATGGAATCCGAGAGCTTCGGTGCCACACCTGCCATCGATGGAGGCAAGATCTACTTGCGAAGCAACAAGCACTTGTACTGCATTTCTGACTAATTTCTTCGCTTAGCGACCGCAACAGGCAATTTAAGGCAGTGCCGTATATCACCGCGCTGTTTTTTCTTCATCACATTTTGTAGGCTGATTCCGTAGTTGCTTGAACGCTGGTATTGGACGAGGTTACGAGTCCTGGCAACGCCCCCGTCAGCTGCGTGGGGGAGGGACCGCGATAGAAAAGAAAACTTGAAAGTGATTGCGACAGTTTTAATCCGTTAGTCACTCAGTTCCCCTACACTCTTGTTGTACGCCACTCTGCGGTATCATATTCGGCTGCGGAGCTGCTGTGCGTGGCTCGACTCTCTATCGCATGCAGCAGGGATTAGCATGACGAACATTGATCAGTTTGAAAGTATTTTCAAGAAAGCGTCAAAAGCTCAATTTGAGCTGCAAGAGGTGCACCTTGATACGATGCTGATTATCGCCGACGGTGATGCGGAACAGACGCAGCACTTTCTCGATCAAGTGATCGATTTCCTGGATACTACTTTGCTCCGGAAGGAAATCACCTGGCACACGCTCAATGGCCAACAGCATCGCTCGGTGGACGAGGTCGTCAAACGAGCGGCTGAGATTGAACCGGACCTCATTTGCACCTTCCGAAATCTGCACGCTCCTGCGACAGACTATCCATACAGCCTCGGCGTGTACTTGGATGTTCTCTCACAAGCTACGGATATCCCCGTATTGGTCCTGCCCAGCCCGCATCGTCAGGCGGCAATTCCAACCAATACGAAGACGGTGATGGCGATCGCAGATCACCTGACCGGCGACCACCATTTGGTTAGTTATGCCGCTAGGTTGACTAGCCCGGATGGCAGGCTGCTTTTGACGCACGTGGAAGACCAAACCGTCTTCGACCGATACCTTGATGTGATCAGCAAGATTCCATCGATCGACACCGACACCGCGCAGGAAGCGATCATCGAACAACTACTTCAAGAGCCCAAGGATTACATCGGCAGTTGTGCCCAAGTTCTGAAGGAAGCCGAATTGCCGCTGCAGATCGAAGAAGTCGTTACCTTTGGTCACAATTTGGTCGACTACAAGTATTTGCTGGAACAGCACGATGTCGACTTGCTGGTGTTGAACACCAAACAGGAAGACCAACTTGCGATGCACGGACTTGCGTACCCGCTCTGCGTGGAAATGCGAGACACACCAATTCTGATGCTTTAGATTTCGTGGACGATCAGAAACTCACAGGGATGGATACTGCGACGATGATGCATTTCGTTGACTTTACAAATTCGCTGCCTTGGTTGCTTGCTAGCTCAGAAGCTATTTCGGCTGGAGTGACGGCAATTTTTGCGCTGCTTCTCGTGGGACTGATCACTTGCTTGGCACTCGAAGAAAAGATCCACGCCAAGAAGTCGGTGATCGCTGGCGGCTTTGCAGTGATCTGCTTGCTGCTTGGGACTGTTTTCGAGATTTTGCCTTTTGGCGAAGTGGTCGTTGGTAGCCACGGTGTCGAAGTCGAGCATGCTGCCGAGGGGACAGAGGAATCGCCTGAGCCAGGATCGACTGATAGGGAATCTAGTGAGGAAGAACATGCCGAAGGGGCTCATCGTGAAGAAACGCACTTAGGCGGGCACGAGATCTCAATGCCTGTCTACATCCCGGCAATAGACTGGGGCGTAATTGCTATCATCCTGGGTTCGAGTTTGTTTGTGGACATTACTTCCAAGTCCGGTTTGTTCACTTGGATCGCAATCAAAGTTACCAAAGCCACCGGAGGTGATCCGCTCAAATTGCTAGCAGCTTACGGGCTGATGACCGTGGTCTTCTCAGCGGTACTCAACAATGTCACTGCCATGATCATCGTGGGTTCATTGACAGCGGTCTCGCTGGACAAGCTGAATCGATCGAACCTACTGCTTGGATTCTTGCTGGTCGAAGGACTTCTGACCAATATCGGTGGTCTGCTGACATTGATCAGCTCTGTTCCCAACATCATTGTTGGGACCGAAGCAGGTATAAGTTTTGCCAAATTTTTTCAGTGTGCGGCGCCCTATGTGGTAGTCGCAACGATCGTCACGATAGCGATGGGCTCATGGATGTACGGCATCAAGGGCTTGAAGACAGAGGAAGAAAAAGAAGAGGCCGCGAAGTTAGTTTCTAGCTTCGATGAGAACGATGGCATTGAAAGCCGTGGGTTCTTCTGGTTCGGTGCCGCCATGTTGTTTGCCTTCATCGTCACAATCGCAACCACAAGTCAGCTACCATACATCAGCAAGCTTGAGATGGGATTTGTAGCGTTAGCCTTCGCAGCCATCATGCTACTGCGTTACAAATCGACGGCCGATCAGTTTTACAAAGCACTAGACTGGGATTTGATAGGATTCTTCATGGCGTTATTTGTTGTCATCAATGTCATGGAGCATGCCGCGGTTTTGGATGCCATTGGAGTCCCATTGGAAAAAGTCATCGGGCTTGGGGATATGGCTGGAACAGGACTAATCCTTGTTGCCTCAGCCGCTTTCAGCTCGGTCACAGATAATATCCCGCTAGCTGCCATGCTGGCAAAGATTTTGGGTGGATTAGGGACTCCTCAAGATTCACCACTCTGGTGGTCCGTCGTGTTCGGTGCCAACTTGGGCGGTAACATTACTCCTATTGGTTCCGCTTCAACATTGGTTGCAGTAACCATAATTCACAAATACAAGTTACCCCTGTCCTTTGGTGGTTTTGTCAAAACCGCTCTGCCCTTTGCCCTAATTCAGATCGCGATTGCACTCATCTATGTGCTGCTGTTCCTTAGCTGACCGATCAGCCTCCCACCTCTCCCGCTGTTTGTTCCATTCGAGGCAGTTTTTTCCGTCTTTCTGTTCCAACTTTCACTAGGACGAATTCTAGCCGTGTGGGGCCATTTTTTTTTTGGCCTGGCTCGACATGAACCTCTTGTAATTCATGCAGCCTAGGATTGTTGGTATTAACTGCAACTGCCTCGCGACATAGAACACTGCCGTTCAGACTCCTACTAGCCACTGTTTTGGTGCAAACGGCACAGTAGGCTCGCGCGATAGCAGCAACAATAAGATCGAACCGACAGGCAGTTTTGCTTACGCAGATGGCCACATAACTGAGGTGACTGCATCAGATCGTCTTTCCGCTGATGCGGCCAGTGCGAGGGGCGACATCAGCGTAACTGATAAAGTGACTGAATCGTCCACCGATCCG
This sequence comes from Planctomycetaceae bacterium, assembly GCA_002862265.1. Taxonomy (GTDB): domain Bacteria; phylum Planctomycetota; class Planctomycetia; order Pirellulales; family Pirellulaceae; genus Aureliella. Next base: position 6,903 of record PKCQ01000177.1, read on the forward strand.
ATCGTCTTGACGGCGAATCCAGATTCAACCTCCATCACTCAGTGCTGCTCCGGAATAGGGCTGGCGAAGACTACGGCTGCGCACGAGTTTCGTGTCTGTTTCAAAGTGACCGATACACCGGTCCGTTAGAATATGACTGATACATTCGATCCAATAATCATCTCCGGCGTCGTTGACGAAGCTGGCAGTCTAAGGCTTCATCGTCCCTTCACCTCGAATGAATTCTTTGACATCGGAACGGCTGGAGTCGTCAACGAATCAGGAATTCTTCGCGAAGTTCGATGCTACCATTTCCGACGTTGGATCACCGATCGCCTTCTGCTAGCAAGCCCAGCCTTTTCACAGACATCAGTAGCGGCAATTTCAACATCTCATTGCAAACGTCCCAGAACCAAACCCAGTGTTCACTTGCTCAAACGGAACATTCTTTTGCATCTAAGAACGCAATTGCAAACCTCGTGACCGTTTCTTCAAATACCAGGAGCAAATGCAAATTAATGCCTGGCTGCCTGCATATTCACTCTGCTTCTTTAGTAAAGCACTACTTCAGGCTACAAAACGCTAGATCATCTGTGCGTATTGTTATTCTCGTAAAACGACGGATAACTTCATCTCGAGGCCCTGAGCGCAAACTGCGTTAACAGCGAAGCATGCATTATATAGAAGACCATTTTTCCTGCACAGTTCGCCGCATCATAAAGACGCTGATCTTTCTATTGACTCCGGCCTCGGCCTCAGCACAATTCGATGTACTAGATGAAGTTGGACCAAGAACAGGAAAACAGGTCGATTGGTTGCTGGATCCAACCGAATTCAAAGCTGGAGTGTATCGAACGGAGATTGCAGGGGAAATTGCTCTTGATAATGGGCTCTTACGCCGTACGTTTCGAACATCGCCGAACGGGGCGACAGTTGGATTCGACAACCTCGTTACGGGGGAATCGTTGCTGCGTGGAGTGAATCCGGAAGCGACGGTCACGATAGATGGACGACGACTCGATGTTGGCGGCCTGACCGGCCAGCCAAACTACGCTTATTTGCTGCCGGAATGGTTAGAGGAAATGGAAAGCGACGAGAACGCAATGCAGTTCGTTGGCTTTCACGTTGGCAAGCCGCAAGAGAGGTTCGCTTGGAAACGAGTACGCCATCATGCTCGAGATGTGAATTGGCCGCCAAAGGGCGCGTACCTTCGAATGGACTACGGGATGCCAACGAGGTCCTCTCCGTTGCTATTATCAGAGACACGCGAGCAGCTGTGGAAGGATGGTTTCCAAACTCTGGACGCCCGTTGGAATATCACTCACTCAGAACGGCATCCGCGAACGAGTTTTGAGAATGAAGGGAAGGCTGGAGAGATCTTTACCCTGGCGAGTCACCATTGTTTCGCCGAGCGCGAGCTTCCTAAGAATACAGAAGCCCTCGAAGCTCTGATAGATCCAGGTACCGACCAAGGTGTGAGTTGGGGGCCTGGAGTGGCCCTGGTCGTCAAGGATCGAGTCGTTCGCGTCTCACTTCGCAGCGGCGACCGGGGAGACCACGGACATTTCGAATTGCGTGACAATGGATCGGAACGGCTTGCGAGCGTTACGCAGTTCGCCGCATCTGATGGAGGTCTCGACCCTTCTAAGGCATATCGAATTCGTGCTGTCATGCGGAGTCGTAAGCTCCTGTGGTACGTCTCAGAAGGCGCTTCCGAAAGAGCTTCGTTTCAACCGTTGTTTGAAGTGGACCTACAGAAAAACGAGCGGCCCATTGGACTCCGAGTCGGCAAGATGGACCGAAGCGGTGGGGCAAGCGACGATCCACGGTACCCCAGAGAATTGGGACACTGCCGGATTCTTGAAGAAGGAGTTTATGGGCCGAAGAAGGCAGATGTCGAAGCTATCGGACATGCCAAGGAAAACATCACCGTCAGTGTGCACTACGAGATGTACGACGGAGTGCCTGCACTTTCGAAATGGATTACTGTTCAGAACAACACTTCGCACGAAATCACCGTCGACAGCTTTACATCAGAGTGGTTGGCTGTAGTGGAACATTCAAGTTTGGTGGAAGCCCGTGATTCCATTCCCTTGCCTCGTCCTGAGCAATTGCACGTCGAAACGGACTTTGCTTTCGGTGGAATGACTCATCGCAACGCGAATCGCAACGTCGTTCACTGGCGTTTGGATCCGCAGTATGCAACCCAAGTAAACTACCTGAAGAAGACTCCTTGCCTCTTGGCTGTTGAGCCAACCTACGGGCCAGCTCAAACGATTGCCCCTGGAAAAACCTTCGTGAGCTTTCGAGCATTCGAGTTAGCTTACGATTCGTCGGAACGCGAGCGACGCGGTCTTTCGCTGCGTCGGATGTATCGCACGATCGCGCCATGGATTACCGAGAATCCGCTGATGCATCATCTGCTGAATTCAAATCCTGTGCAGGTAAAAGCTGCCATTGATCAGGCTGCAGAAATTGGATTTGAGATGATCATCTTGTCCTTTGGCAGTGGCTTCAATATGGACAACGATTCCGACTCGTACCTTCAGACTTGGAAGGCAGTTGCCGACTACGCGCACTCAAAAGGAATCGAAATCGGATCGTACTCCTTGCTCTCCAGTCGCCTCGCGCCTGCAGGCAATATGATCGTCTCGCCAGAAGGACAGCGTCCGACGCATGGACAGTGCCCGGCATTAACCAGCCAATGGGGCAAAGCCTACTTCGCGAGACTCGAGAACTTCTATAGGACAACGGGTTTCGATCTGCTCGAGCACGATGGATCCTATCCTGGCGATGTCGACGTGACAGCCCGGCCTCCTTTGCAAAAAGGTGAAAAAGATTCTCGCTGGGCACAGTGGCGGATCATAACGGACTACTACAAGTGGTGCGGCTCTCTAGGTGTTTATGTGAATGTGCCCGACTACTACTTCCTATCAGGTGCCAACAAAACAGGCATGGGCTATCGCGAAGTCAATTGGTCACTGCCTCGAGCCCAACAAGTCATTCACACTCGACAAAACATATTTGATGGCACATGGCAGAAGACGCCAAGTATGGGTTGGATGTTTGTTCCGCTTGCTCAATATCACGGCGGCGGAGAAGCGGCGACAGTCGAACCTCTGGATGAGCACCTCGATCACTACTCGCGTATGATCGACTGCAATCTGGCGTTAGGTGTTCAAGCTTGTTATCGCGGGCCACGACTATTCGACACAGAGCGGACCAAACTAGCAGTCAAACAACGTGTGATATGGTTCAAGAAATATCGCAACGTGCTCGAAAGCGATCTTATTCACGGGCGCAGAGCGGATGGGAAGAGCCTCGATTGGATGCTCCACGTGAATCCGACGGGTGAACACAAAGAGATGCTTGTGGTGTTCAATCCAAGAAAACAAGAATTAACACGAGAGCTGTCGATTAGCCTTTACTATACAGGTTTGACAGACGAGGCCAGAGTCACGGATGGTACGGGCAAACAGCAAGTGCTCAAAGTTGAGCGAGACTACAGCGTCAAGCTCCAAGTGGAAGTGCCTGCCGAAGGAATGAGTTGGTATCTCGTGGAATGAACGGTTGCGGACCAAGCCACTGGGAAAATCGCGGACAATCTTTTTTTGAATCTCGCTACACGACTTTTTGGCAAACTCCAGGAACTGTTTAGGCCTGTTGAACGTCTGCCCCAATGGGTGTTTCCAGGATTCTTCGCAACTTCCAACTCAATGAGCGGTCAGATGACTGATTCCATTTTCGTGCGACTGTTGATATTTGGTGTGGCCACAGTATTCGCTGCTGACCTACCCGCACAGATTTCTGAGTCAGCGGCAAGCCAGCGTGCGAAGTTCATCAAGTGTTTGATAAACTAATCGTCCCTTTACAGATGCGATTCCGAAGCAGGATGGACCAGGTATCGAATCTTGGATCAAGAAACGGCTAAAGAAACGAAAGGTGCCCTCGTATTTTGCCGTCACCGACTGGGTACCCGTTTGTAACGGATTACTGGCGGACGACATCGTAGACAATGACGTTTGGAGCGGGAGTATGAAAGGCCACTCCTTTTGTCCTGTCGGTGCAGACATTCCAAAGCGCAATGATGGCCGTATGCGAGTCAATGTCAGCGGTTGGTCCCCAGGCGGATGCGATTCGAGAGTCAAGCTGGATGATGAACCCGTACAAAAAGTTCGGCACACATCCGAAGGCGGTGCCGCAGGGCATAACCGAGAAGGCACCAGACAAGCCACCCAAGAAAAAGGCGGTGGAATCCGAGAAGGATGGTGATGGAGAAACCGAGGTTTGCGGACTACCGCCGGACCTGAAAACCCAAGGGGTGGCCCGTTCCCGAACCGAGTATTGGCACCTCCCGTCCAGCATATGGGCGGCAAGCCGGGGACGCTCCGGATGCCCCGTGTGATTGAGGAGTACATGAGCCCCCTCACCGGAGCACCCATACCATAAGAAGACTGACATGGAATCGTATGAACCACAATGCTCGAAACGAAACTGCCGACACTTCATCGGCATTGTGCAG
>PKCQ01000178.1 GCA_002862265.1 Planctomycetaceae bacterium
TTGCTTGCTTGTTTGTTGTGCTGTTTTGGAAGCCAGCTTTCCGAGCTTTGCAGAACCTTACGCTACTACACCTGTTCATTCTCGTCGCTGCCAATGCGATTTTGTTAGTTTCAGTTCGAGGCGCAATACCGAACGCTGAGCCAATTCCCACAACGCTTGCATCGCTTTTCGTCGGTACTGGGGCCGTCTTGTTGTGCCCTACTGTGGTGCAGAATTTTGATCGGGTAAAGCGAGTTAGCGTCGCGGAGCGTCTCGCAAGAAAGCGAGACGAGCTCCACGCTTTGGACGGCAACGAGTCAAAGAAAAAATCGGCATAGTAGAAGGCAGACATTGCAGCCATAAAGTCGTTAGAAGCAAATACTCCGCAGGGTGACTCTACCCTAATGGATTAGTTGTTGTCGTTTCCTCTCTCCAAACGCTTTGAGCCGTGGCTGCATGTATTCGGTGAGTTCTTCCATTTCGATGGGATGATAGTCACACGCGTCAAGGCCAACATCTTTGGCAAGTCGCCAGTTCTGCTGCTCGTCTTCACCGGCAAGCGCCCCGTGAACGTGCCCGTAAAGATGCCAACTTCCATGAATGGATTTGTCCCAAGTCCGCATTGGATAGTGGTTCAGCCAGATTTTCTGGCCGTTGGCTCGCACCATGCATTGCTCCATCCTCTGCTGAAAGACCCCGCCCACACTGCGATGATCGTGATTGCCCCAGACCAGTCGAACGTCTCGGCATTGAATTCGATCACGATAGTGCTGTGCCTGCTCGAGCTTTCCCCAGCAGAAATCGCCTAAGACCCAGAGGATGTCCTGCTGGCCAACTCGCGTATTGATGGCATCCAGAATTCCAGCATCATGCCGACGGACCGTCTCGTCTGAAAGGTTGCAAACACCTTTTTGATCAGACTCAGCCAGCTGGCGTTCCCTCTCATCCAGAAAGGGCCGATTGCAGTACTTGATAACGTTCTTGTCGCCGAAATGAGTGTCGGCAGTAAACCAAACTTTGTGCATCTTACTTTTCCTGTCTCTCTTCTCACTTTCTCGCTCTTGTATTTTCGCTCGAGACACGCCCCGTACCAAGGTGGTTCACGTCAATCACCTAGGCATCGAAAGACGGGGGCTGGATGAACTGCCTCGGGCAAACAACAATATCGAGCCGGAACAGTCGATGTTCGTTTATCCTGCTCTGCCATTCGGCCGAGATCGTATTGTGAACATTGCTGGCGAGCGAATTGAAAGTCCGCTTCGAGGACTTATGGCCTTGAGAAGCAAGTTAGGAGTTGTTGATGCCAAAACAGGAATGTCGCTGGGGAATTTTAGGAACCGCGGGAATCGCACGAAAAAACTGGAAGGCGATCAAGCTCAGTGGCAATGCCTGTGTGACTGCGGTGGCCAGCCGTAGTGTCGAGTCTGCTCAACGTTTCATAGACGAGTGCTCCAGTCAAGTACCACCGACGACTACACCAGAGGCACTGGGTTCCTATGAGGACCTTCTTAGCCGTGATGACGTCGATGCAGTCTACATTCCCTTGCCGACCGCGTTACGTTTCGAGTGGGTCCTCAAGGCGGCGGAAGCTGGCAAGCATGTGATGGGGGAGAAGCCGGCAGCGACCAACTCAACGCAGGTGGCGGAGATGCTGGAGGTCTGCAAGGAGAACAACGTCCAATACATGGACGGTGTGATGTTCATGCACAGCGCCCGGCTTCCGTTGATTAGGTCTGTTCTAGACGATCCGAATCAACTGGGTAAAGTTCGGCGTTTGACCAGCCAGTTCTCGTTTGCTGGCGACGAAGAGTTTTGCCGATCGAACATTCGTACTCACAGCGAGCTTGAGCCGCACGGCTGCCTTGGCGACCTTGGCTGGTATTGCTCTCGGATGTTCATGTGGATCTTAAGGGGAGAAATGCCGTTGGAGGTACGGGCCCGAGTCCTAACCCCGTTGCAAGGCCAGGGCAGCCCAGATAGCGTTCCAGGCGAATTCACTGCGGAGTTAACTTTCGCTGACGGTGTAACCGCTTGTTTCTATAATTCGTTCATCACTGAGAACCAGCAATATGTTTGTGCCAGTGGTGATAAAGGTTGGATGCGGCTAGACGATTTCGTCCTGCCATATCATGGGGCAGAGCTAGCGATCAATGTGGCTCAAGATCGATTTGAAGTCGACAACTGCGAATTCCATATGGAGCAGCATCATCGTCGCCTGGCAGTCCGCGAATATGACTCCAATCAGCCCGGCTCTCAGGAAGTTCGGTTGTTCCAGAAGTTCTCCGATTTGGTTAATAAAGGTGAACTGGATCCGACTTGGCCCGAATGGACCCTCAAGACTCAAAAAGTCCTAGATGCGTGCTTCCAGTCTTCGAAGCAAGATGGTGCTGTGGTCAAGATCACTTGATCGCACTGCTGGGATCCGTGTCGCTAGAAGAGCTTCTATCCGCTATTTAAGACGCACAATTCGTTCGGCTCGGATGTGGGTTTTCTGCAGCTGTGGAAGGTAGCCGCGCAAGCCTTTAACTCCAACCGGTTGGTTGAGGTTTAAATTCAGGTTCATTCCAGGCAGACCACTCACGTACGCGATAACCTGGCCCTGCTGGTCGGTCAACGCATGTGTTGGTTGTCCCGGTCCTGCCATGAGGGTTTGTACCAAATAACCCGTGGCGGTAAAGAAACTCGGATTCTTGCTGAACGGACTGCTCTCGGTGCCCTGGTAAGCAGCTTTGCTAACGGCAGGCGTTGAGGAAGTTCTCGAAACAAAACTGGCGTTACTGCTATTTGCGTCTGTGCTACTTGGCAGAACCACCGTGAAGTTCGCACCTGGGACAAAGGCACTGCGATGAGCGTGTTGCTGGAACTCGTCGATTCTCTCCAGCAGTAGACGCGCCTGGCCTCGCTCGATGGGAGTTGCTCCATGCTCTACGAACTGAGTCACGCGGCTGCGGATGGGTTCAAGATTCCACTGCCCCGTCGGCTTGGTCACCATTTCGCTGAGGGCAAGCTGCAATTGATCCAGCTCCGAGCTAATCGACAGATCACTTGCGGGAGCAGCCCGATTGGCACTTGAATCCTTGACGCCGTACCAATCGAAACTTCCAGTTCCAGCCGAAGCTTGGGGGAACCTTGATGCATTGCTCGCTAGCAAGGCGGGATTCCCGACACTGCTTCCCATTCCAATTCCCGTGTCGATCGCATTGGGGCTCGTAGCATAAGCATCTGCACCAAAAGAATCTGTTTGACTTCCAAACCTGGAACCAAGTCGGCTGAGCGAGTCACGGAGACTTGCTGTGAGCGGCGGACGACGCTCCGATTCAGCTCCAGCCTGCGGGTACCCTTTTAAGCGATTGCGTTCAAGCAAGTTGGGGTCCGTCCAAGGTTCGAGACGATCAAGGGGCTGCGGCGGAACGTAGCCACTGGTGCTGTTCTGAACGCGAGTCTCGTAAGCAGGTTGGACGATTCTTGGCCGAACCAACGCGCTTTTGTGAACTGGCTTGGGCATCTTCAGGCAGAAGGGATCGTGGGCAAGCGGGTCTTGCATGGGCCCCCGACGTCCAATCAACCTTTCGAGCCATGTGCAACGCAAGCCATCGTCACCGAGTTCAAAGGCATGCCAGCCATCCCAACGGCGTTTTGGCTTCGCAGCTTCCTCGTAGATGACTCCTCCTTCTTCGTAGACTACACCACCATCTTCGTAGACTACACCACCATCTTCGTAGACTACACCACCGTCTTCGTAGACTACACCACCGTCTTCGTAAAAAACGGAACCGTCTTCGACAATAATCTCGCCTTCATAGATTTCGTCGCCAAGATATTCTTCAGCAACAATCTCTTCAGGGTTTTCGAGGATTGATCCTGGCTTCTTGGGCGGCAAATCGTCGAAGACTCCGTTTTCTGCTGGCTCTTCGGTCGGAGTGACTTCTTCAGCTTCCGGTCCATTTTCTTGATATGAAGCCGGAAATAGACTGTTCGATATCTCGGCACTAGCCAGAACCACGTCCCCAGAATTTTGTTCAACCGCAGAAATTGGTGAATCCGTTTTCGAGACCTCGTTAGCATCCAAGGTCACCTGGCTTTCATGCACCCAACGAAACTCGCCTGACGGTGGGGCCACGCGATACCAGAGCACAGGGTTGCCTTCGGAGTCTTTTTGCGTAGACTCTCCAAGGACCGTCAGTTGTTCGCCTTGCCGGAGTTTGACTTGCCAGCGAAATTGTTCTGCCGTGCCAAGTGAAGTACCAATCCAACTGACCCCTTCCGAATCAGTAACTTCGATTACTTTACCACCAGGTAACAGGTACGCATCTTTAGCGCGAACCCAACTAAAACTGCCGTTGGGTGGTTGAATTCCATACCAGCCGTCGGTCGTCTGGCTGAAAGCCTTGAAGCTATCACCCTTGGTGGTCCGTGAAGTGACGTAATAGTCTTCGCCTGGCCCACTTCGCACTTCGACTTTCTTGCCCTTAGCGTAGAGCGTCTGCGGTGTATTGAGCTTTTTGAGCCGAATTTCTTGTGCTGTGGCTGTCGCAAAAGAATGCAACAGAGTACAGAAAGCCAAGATCGCTGCCAGCCAAAGATATCGTGGGGACATGCTGTCCATGTTGTTGCCCGTACAAAAACCGATCCGACCGTCGAACTCTGCCCCCACTCGAGTCGCAACGGCGCATAGTGCGCACAGAGCGCACATTGAGAGCGCACACCGCCCTCGTCTCTAACACGCTAGCTACCGTATTGCACAGTTCGCATCAAGAGAGGATTGGACAGGTAAGACGTTTCAGCTGCAAAGGCAGAATAGCTCAAGATGCTAGCATTTCCAGTTTCTGCATGCGTCACTGATTCTGAGAGCGTAGCAGGATTGGGAATGCGGCAGTTTGGCAGAGAGATTACTCGTCGGGAGTCATGCCGAGTTGCCCCATCTTGCGGTACAGGTTGGAGCGATGCATGCCGAGCTGCTTAGCTGCCTGAGCCAGATTACCTTGGCTTGCATCCACGTGCCGCGTAATGTACTGCTTCTGAAACACGTGCGTTGCGTCGGTTAGAGACATATTGGACGGAATATGCGAAACCTCGCTCTCCGAGCCAGGCGAGAGCACAAAGGCAAGATCAGTCTCTTCGACTCTATCTCCCTTCGTAAGATAAGCAACACGTTCCATCAAGTTACGGAGCTCGCGAACGTTACCAGGCCAAGCATGAGTAAGCAGTCGGCTTTGGGCCGAGTCTGAAAATACTGGCGGTAGTCGACCGATCTGGTGTCCGAACTGTTCCAAGAAGTGTTGAGCCAACACTACGATGTCCTGGCCTCGTTCGCGAAGAGGTGGTAGCTGCAGCGTGACGACATTCAGTCGGAAGTACAAGTCCTCGCGGAATCTTTTCTCTCGGACCAACTTCACCAGATCTTGATTCGTGGCCGCAATGACTCGCACGTCAGTTTGAATCGGTTTCGAGCCACCGACGCGTACGACAACTTTGTCCTCCAGCACGCGCAGCAATTTCGCTTGACCGCTTAAGCTCATTTCGCCAATCTCGTCGAGCAATAAGGTGCCTCCCGAGGCTACTTCAAATTTCCCGGCGCGGTCCGAAATGGCATCGGTGAAGGCTCCTTTCTCGTGACCGAACAACTCACTCTCCAGAAGCGTTTCAGCGATCGCCGCACAATTAATGGCAACGAAATCTTGGTCGCGTCGGTCACTTTGCAGATGCAAGCTGCGAGCAACGACCTCCTTTCCCGTACCATTCTCTCCAAGCACCAGAACGGCCAGTTCCGTAGGAGCGACTCGTTCGATGGTGTCTCGCAATGCCTCGATCTGCGGGCATTGACCGACGACCTGAAGCGTATCCGAAGCACTTTGCACGAGCCGGTCGCGAGTAGCAACGAGATCGGCTATCTGCTGAGTATTCTCAACGGCTGCAGCAGCATGCTGTGCCAGCTCACCCAAGAATCGTTCGTCGGCAGCAGAAAAACTACCGCTGTGGTGGTTGAGGACTTCGAAAACACCGATGGGCTTCTGCTTCCGGGATAGCAGCGGTACGGCAACCAAGGAGCGCGTCAGGTAGCCCAGCTGCTTTCCAACTTTAGCATTGATGGCTTCAGGATCGCCCGAGTCATCCCAACGCTGCGATTCACCCGTTTTGAGGACTTGTCCAGCGACACCCTGGTCATCGCGAATGCGTAGGGGCTCGCCTTCTACACCCAGGGCGGGATGGCCTACCAGTTCCTTTGAGCCTTTATTCCAAAGGAAAATCGAGGCACGATCACCATGTAGAACCCGAGCCGCAGCTTGTGCCATATTGTTTAGCAGGTCTGTCAGGTCTTGGCTGCGTTGCCATTCCGCGGCAAGCTGTAGCATGATCTGAAGCTGTGAGACTTGTCCCGAAAGCTCACTGTGATCATACGCTATCAAGAGGCCACTTCGCAGCAGCTGCCCCACACTCAGCGCTTCGTCAAGTTCCAAGCTCGATGGCGGACTGACCAGGAGCACTTCAGCTGGTGGCAGTTTGCCAGTTATCGGAATCGCGAGCCAGCCATCCGCACTGAGGATTTCCATCTGGTCGCTCGCGTTGGCGGCTAGCTCAATCGGCAGCTGTGATAGAGAGCCTGCCGCGCCCGCCACTGCCCAATGCGAAACATCCTGGTGAACCCACGCGACTCGCGCTCCAGCGAGTTGAGAGCTAACCGCGCTGAGAGCGTTGTCGCGAAACTCGTCAACACTTTGGCTGCGCCCGACTGCTGCAAGCAGTTCATTCGCGATACGCGTTGCATTTGCCCCCGAAGCCATTCGACTAACCGTCTCTTATTCGTGAAATTTGTTGCGCTACGTCTTCGGCGAGAAGAAGCGATCCACAACTTCTTGCTCTGGTGGCTCAGTCACGAGAGAAACAACAATCATGACAACCGTTGCGACCAGCATGATCATGGTCACAGGCATGAACTCGTAGGTCTCTGTCCCTAACGCCCACTCAATCATGTAACCACGATTGGTGGCGTAGTTGGATGCACTAAAGTGATACCACCATGTACCGGCTGCAGCAATCACGCTGGCAATGGCGCCTGTTTTAGTTAGGCGACGCCAGTAAAGAGCGGCGACTACGAGCGGAAACAGGCTGGAAAAACCTGAGAAGCACCACACCCCAAGCGTGAAAACACTTACTGGATGAGACAGGCTCAGCAGATAAGTAATGGCGACGATGAGTACGATGAATCCACGTGTGATCCAGACCTGCTGTTTTTCGGAGAATCGATCCTTACCCATGTAGTGAGTGAAGATGTCGTTCTCAAACATCGCCCCCATGCACAGGAACTGGCTGTCGAGCGAAGACATAATGGCGGCCAAAATTCCAGCCGTCAGAAACCCCGCGAGGAGGTCTGAAGTCTGTGTTTTCACAAGAAAAGGCAATATCGCATTCGGATTGCTCGGCAATGGCGGCACCGGTGGGACAAGTTGTGTTGTCGCCCAAACACCGATCAACACACAGGGCACCCAAACAATCATGATGAAAATGGGGTGAGCAACGACTGGCAGCTTGAAGCTATCGGCACTCTTGGCCGTCAGCCAGTGCTGGAAGATGTGAGGGAACATCCCCACCGACAATGGAATCAGCAAGTAGGTGAAAAACTTGGTCTTTGAGATGTGCTCACGTGTCAATTTATCGTGCCCAGCTGCCTGGGTTGCGGATGCTAAGTTTTCAAAGAACCCGGGTCGCTCGTCGGGAGATATTTTGTCATCTTGATTCTTGTCGAACTTGCTGATCAAAGTCCAACGCTTGCGGGCGTTTTCTTCGGTCGATTCTAGCAATCGCTTCGCTTGAACGATCGCCTCCTCCGCGTTCTCGAAGTCCTCTTCGCCGCCGTCTCGGATTGCCTTCTTCAAGGCTGCTTCTCCCCCAGCCAGTTTGGCTTTCGCGGTGGTCTCTTCCATCGCGACCAACTCTTCAAAACTCGTTGTTCCATCCTGATTTTTGTCAAACGCCGAGCCGCTACCTAGCTTGTTTGCTATGACGACGAAAGTGACGAGCCCAAGCACCATGAAGACGATGGTTTGAAAAGCGTTTGCCCAAGCTGTTCCTCGCATGCCGCCGAAAAACACATAGATGAGCACAACCAAACAAATGATCAGAGATCCGAGCCATGGCGGAAGTCCGCCATGAGTTGCCGGTGAGTCCGTTGGGAACATCCCTGGAAACGCTCCACTCGTCATTTGCTGGATCGTACTGCCACTGGCCAAAACACCGATCAACAAGTAGGGAATGATGAGGCCGACCAAAATCGGAAACAGTAACAATCCAATACGATCGGATTGCAGGCGGTCACGAAAGAATTGAATCTGAGTGGTGTAGCCGTACTTTCGTCCCAACGACCAAAGCTTGACGCCAATTAGAAAGAAGCACAGCGAATGAACGATGCCGCTTGATGAAGCGAGCATGCCGTAGACACCTATGCCCTCTTTGAATGCCTCTCCTGAGGAGCCGACCAAAGCGAAGGCGGTCATCGTGGTGCCGAACAGCGACATCAACAACAAGAATGGGCCAATCGAATGACTGGCCTGCATGTAGTCTTTCTTTGTACCGCGAAACATGGTGCTTGCGAAAAGCCCAAGCCCCAGCAGCAACCCTAGGTAGATCATGATGATCACGAACTGAGTCATCGTGCATCCTCCGCCTTTTTGGAGTCCACAGCCGAATTCTCTGTTTCGTATTTGGGCCAAGCAAATTTAGTGCCCAGGAACCAAGTCACTGCGGCGGCAACCGAGATGCAGGCGTGATAAAAAAGCCCGATAGGAAGAAAGCCAAGCACGAGTGTGTCGTCGTGCCAAAAGAAGTTGTCTTGGTGAAGGACGATCAACAGCAGGACCAATCCCCACACCCAAAGCCAGGCGATTCTCTGTCCAGCCATGAGTCGCACTCAAATATCGTTAGCGAGGTACGAACAGAAACGGTCTGCTCAGAAGGAACAGATCTTACCGCAAAACCCGGCAAGCATACAGAAGAGAGTTGGCTGAGTGAGCGGGACTGGCGGGAGCTGATGTGATCGAGTGAAGCCCAAGGCCTTACCCCAATAAACACGACCCGAACCGTGAGCAAGGGACTCACTAGTGCCCTTAGGAGAGTTGCTGCCTCGCTGACGCGTCGGCTTTCCGTCAAATCAACAGCCGCTAGATCTTGGTCTTCAGAGCCATGAACCCAGATACGACGAAAATACCTGCCACGATACCCCATTGAGTTACATTCATCTCGTGGACCATCCAGTTGAAGTTGCCACTCGCCTTCTGGAACATTTCAAAAAAGAAATCAGTGAAGTAGCTCATGGCATATTTTCCTAAACAGATTCAAAGTACAGAACACTGCAAGTCTAGGATCTGGATCGTGAATTGTGGTCTGACTCACTCCCCAGATTTGGATGGCTGCCTGCAAAGAGTCCAGTCAAGACGATTATGCCAGCTCCAACCATACGAGAAAGAAACGTTGGTCTGCGACGAAGGTTTTACAGTCAAATTTGGTCTCTTAGGGAATAATTGTCCACAAACCGTTCCCAAAAAGGAAGGAAACTTGCCGTAAATGGCGGGGAGCGTCTATAATACAAAATCCCCTTGTATTCTATTGACTTTTCTGAGGACTTTTCAAATGAACAAACGATCGGGTTTCACCCTGGTTGAACTTCTCGTCGTGATTGCCATCATCGGCATTCTGGTGGGATTGCTGCTTCCAGCAGTACAAGCTGCTCGAGAGGCTGCGAGACGGATGCAGTGCTCCAATAATCTTAAGCAGTTGGGCCTTGCTTGCTTGAACTACGAGAGCGCACATAAGCGTTTCCCTCCTGGGCACGTGTGGCCGCGAGCTGTTGGCCGAAACGGGAATCAAGAGTCTTGGGGTTGGACCGTGCTGATCATGCCCTTCATGGAACAGACACCATTGTTCAACCAATTGCGTGTGACTGAGATGTCGCTGGCAGATTACCTCGCCCGCGCGACTCCTCAGCAATTCGCTCTACTGCAGCAAGATATCGCGACCCTTCGTTGCCCGAGCGACACCGAAGGAGATTTAGCCAAGACGTTCCGCCACTGGAACGGCGGCTGGGGAACCAACCAAGGCGGCTGGGGTCGTTGGGAGTCTGGTCTTTCCAACTACGTCTGCAATCGCGGTACGCGAAACAATTGGCAACGTCGTGACGACACGCATGGGATGTTCATGGAAATGCTGGCCGTTCGTATGGCAGATGTCACCGACGGTACCAGCAACACCTTCCTGATTGGTGAAAGAGATTCCAAGTATGGTCGTGCTTCGACCTGGCCTGGTGTCCGTAACCCTCAAGGGGACGTTCACCGTGGTATCTACATGCACACGGCAAATGTTCGTCCGCCAATTAATTCGAACTTCCCGAACGCGAACAGTACCAACCGTGGTGCCCGTGCTGGATTCGGTAGTTTGCACACTGGCGGTGCTCAGTTCTGCTACGTGGATGGTTCCGTACACTTCATCTCAGAGAACATCGACTCTCGCCCTGACTCTTCGGGTGGATGCCGAATTTGGGATGTAACTCCTTGTGAACCAGTTCACGGCACTTATGAGCGTCTTGGACGTCGTAACGACAACTTTGTCGTTCAAGATCCAACTCTGTAATTGGCGCTTCAACGATTAGCCCAAAAAGTGTAACATTCAAGGGCGACGCGGAGTTTCTTCGGGTCGCCCTTTTTGATTCACTCTGCATTCCAATCCCCTTCGGATTGCTTTATGAGAGCAGAATAGCGAGAGCTTTTTTCTGGTCTGCGAGTCGCCAGTAGCCCCCCAACAAATAGGATTCCGAGATGTTTAGGTATTTTTCTGCTGCTGTAATTTTGGCTTTTGTAGGTTGTGGCTCCAGCGATATAGGCTACGTGAGCGGAACGGTAAAGATGGATGACAAGCCTCTCGCTGGAGCGGTCGTGGAGTTCTTCCCTGAGCCTTCTGGCGCTCCTGCAATCGGACTAACCGATAAAGATGGCAAGTACACGCTCACCTTGGGCCGAGACACGAAAGGTGTCAAGGTTGGCGAAAATAAGGTTCAGATCTCTACCGCTGATGGCGGAGCAGGCGATGACGATGGATATGGTGCGGCTGGAAAGGAAACCGTCCCTGCGCGTTACAACGTCAAAACGGAACTGAAAGAAACGGTGAAAGCTGGAAACAACACCATCGATTTCAAACTCGAAAGTGGTGGTGAAATCATCCAAACCCCAGAAAACTACTAGGGGATTCACAACGATTTCGGCAAAAGAATTCAAGGGTTGCAAAAACGAACTTTTTGTGGCCTTGCGAGGTCAAGAAGCCGACGTATAATCCGGGCAGTATTCATTGACTTGTTGGCCCAGTGGCGCAATTGGTTAGCGCATCGGACTGTCGATCCGAAGGTTGCGAGTTCGAGTCTC
>PKCQ01000702.1 GCA_002862265.1 Planctomycetaceae bacterium
GAAACACTATCCTTCTTTGAATATAAGCCAAAAGTTTGGGACCAGACTCGAGGTTTTGAGGCCGCGTTCACCGAACTCATGCAAGAACTTGTTGGACTCCGAAAACCGCTCCAAGGTGCCACGATTACAAGTACTTTGCATAAGAGTGGAATCCTGGTGTCAAAGCTCAAATGGAGCAACGGTCAAAATGCAACTGTCCGAGTCAATACAAATCGTATTGCGACCGACGATCTAGGTCGGCTAGCCATCGAAGACGGTTCGCTAGAAGTCGATCTACCAGAGAAACCTTCACTGGCCGAGGAGGCCCCAAGCACGTATGCTTCACTCAATCCGAGTTGCCATCCTTGTACTCAGAGACACAGCGGCACTACAAAGCCTTCACGACTTCGTTGCTGGGCAAGACGAATCTTCGGTCGCTAACAGCCACTCTATTGATCCCTCTAAAAAACTCAAAGCACTTTGAACTACCTCTCGCACGCTTACCGATTTCTCGACGATCCTTATTTCGCGATCGGCACGGGACTTCCGGACTGGATGAGTGTCATTGATCGTAAGAATCGCGCGAGGCGGCAGTTTGCTCTGCCAGTCGCCGAAGATGAAAACCCGATTCACAGGGCCTTCGCACGTGGCTGCGTCCAACATCACGAGGATGACCGCTGGTTTCACATGGGTGAAAAGTTCAACTTGATGTGCTCCGAATTCGCGGTCGAACTACGAGAGTGGTTGGGCGAAGGCATGGGGCATCAGTCAAGTTTCTTGGGCCACATCAGCATCGAACTTCTCCTAGACTCAGTACTCTGCGAGCGTGATCCGACTCTGCTCAAGCGCTATTATGACTTGCTCGCTTCACTAGATACCGAAGAAATACAGGCCGCCGCCAACAAGATTTGTCGCAAGCCCGTAACGGTTCTAACGCTACTTGTTCCGCGCTTCGTCGAAGAAAGATTCTTGGCCGATTACTACGACGACAAGCTGTTGCTCTACCGACTCAACGGCGTTATGAAACGCGTCAAGCTCCCGCAGCTACCCGACCGAACCAGCGAGTGGCTTTGCTCAGCTCGTACTCGAGTGCGCAACGCTGCCGACGAGCTGCTAACGCCACCCGAGACTTCAGCGGCAGAGCGTTAACTCCGGTTCCATCGTCTGCAAATACGATATGAAATGGCGATCGGGTCAAACTACTTTTGATTTCACTCCAACTTTTTCTGATTTCCAACACGAGTCGCGCTCGAGATCTAATCGCTTGCAGCCGCGACTAACGCCAATGCGGCTGAAATCCTGAAATCACGCCTGAGACACACGAGCGAGGCCAACTCCACCAGTTCCTTGGCGGGCAAAAACGGCTAAAATAACGGCCTTCCAACCCGAAAAAATCCCACTCGCATATCCCGCGGAGAAAGCTCAGATGAAATACGGCATGAACCTGTTGTTGTGGAGCGGTGAAGTCACTGACGACATGCTGCCTACAATCGAGAAGCTCAAGGAAATGGGCTACGATGGCGTCGAACTGCCAATGTTCAACCTGGATCTGGACTACGCCAAGCTCGGACAACAGTTGAAGGACATGGGACTGCAGTGCACCGCTGTAACGGTTCGTAACTTGGAAGACAATCCGATCAGCGAAGATGCAGCGGTTCGCGCCAAGGGTATCGATCTGACCAAGAAGACGCTGGACTGCTGCGCTGCTGCAGGAGTACAAACACTTTGCGGTCCGTACCACTCCGCACTCGGGCACTTTTCGGGCGCTGGACGCACGGACGATGAGTGGGCCTGGGGCGTCGAGAGCATGCGGGCTGTCGCAGAACACGCTGGCAGTGTTGGAGTGAACCTTGGTGTTGAAGCACTAAACCGATTCGAGTGCTACTTCCTGAACGCGCACGCCGACGCGGCCGAATTTGCTCGAGAAGTGGACCACCCAGCCTGCGGCATGATGTACGACACCTTCCATAGCAACATTGAGGAAAAAGATATCGTCAGCACCTTGAATGACATCAAAGACAAGTTGATTCACATCCATATTAGTGAGAACGACCGCAGCACTCCCGGTGCAGGAAACATCAACTGGGAGAAGAATTTCTCTGGAATTGGAAAGATTGACTACGACGGCTGGCTAGTCATCGAAGCATTCGGTCTTGCCTTACCAGAACTTGCTGCCGCCACGCGTATTTGGCGCCGCATGTACGACACCGAGCTTGGCTTGGCTGAACAAGGACTTGCTTTCATGAAACAGCAAGTCGCCAAACACTGCAACTAAGAATGCGGGCCGTTAACCAGCGCAATAACGTCCAGCGCAATAACGGCGTCGCTCGTGCTCCCGGTAGCATGAGCACCTTTCTTGGTCTTGCCAATATCACTGAGCTCTCCATGCCATATCGACTTAAGATCCTCAGCCACATCTTGCTGTTTAGCTTACTGAATGCTGGGCTACAAGGCGACGAAACGCTGCCTGCACTCATCGATAATCAGGCACCACAGAACTTCGAACAAATGTGGGCTGGCTTTGACCCTCAAGCCGAACCACTTGAAAGCGAATTGCTGCACCAGTGGAAAGAGGATAGCGTAACCCTTAGGATCGTTCGCTTTCGCATTGGTATTTTCAAAGGCAGGAAAGCAACTCTAGCAGCAGTCTACGGCTTTCCCGACTCTGCAAGTAAGACAAACAAGGTGCCTGGCCTCCTTCAGATCCACGGTGGCGGCCAGTATGCGGACTACAAAGCATGTTCAACCAACGCGAAGCGCGGCTATGCCACGCTCTCCATAGCGTGGGCAGGTCGCATCAGTGCACCCGCGTATCGGGTGGGCCCGGCGGAAGTCAAACTGTTCTGGGATGACAAAACGGCTGCCCCGAATTACCTCAGAACAACAGACCGGGGTGCACTGGATGGCTACCACGCTCCTGGTCGTAATGCCGGGAATCAGTTTCCAAGCGCAGCATCGGCTGAATGGACACTCGACTCCATCGAGTCGCCACGAAACAGCGGTTGGTTTCTCTGTGCTTTGGCTGCTCGCCGGGCTCTTACGTTTCTAGAAGAACAGCCCGAGGTCGATGCTTCTCGCCTTGGCGTCTACGGGCACTCCATGGGCGGAAAACTAACAGTGATGACGGCCATAGATCCACGAGTCAAAGCTGCTGCTCCGTCTTGTGGCGGCATCAGTGATCGCTACAACCGTAGTGAGTTGTTTCGAGCTACCGTGGGAGATGACGTGAGTTTGGCCAAGGTGCATTGTCCCATTATGTTTCTTAGCCCTGCAAACGACTTCCATGGACGCATTGGCGATCTATCTCGCGCCATTGAAGAAATCGCAAGCGACGATCGGCGTGTGACTTGCTCGCCACACCACAATCACCATGATACGCCCGAGCACGAAGTCGCGACACAGATCTGGATGGACCAGCATCTCAAAGGCAGTTTCAAAGTTCCGGAGACCCCGCAGACGACTCTGAAGCTAGATTCGGCAGATGGAGTTCCAGTTCTGCAAATCCGCCCCGATTATTCTCGCCCGATTGAATCATTGGATGTTTACTACACACTCCAAGGCAAGAAAGCTGAGCAGCCGAGCGACATGCAAGATGTGATACATCGATTTTGGCACCAGAGTTCAGCTAGAGCTACCCATGAGAACTCGCCTGAATGGATCGCCCAATTGCCTCTTCCCCAGACCGATGCCCCACTGTGGGTGTACGCAAACGTACGCTACGAATTACCCAAACCGATTTCAGGTGCAGGATACTACTATGGCGCGTACACAGCGGACTCCTACGTAGTCTCTTCGCTTCTCCACAAGATACCGGCTGAGGAACTATTAGACTCGAAAGCCGAAGTGGCGTTGGCTGAAACCAAAACAATTGAAAACTTCGAAGGCGATTGGGAACAAGAGTGGTTTCACTATCGTGCAGGCGGATGGGCGCGAACCACGCACAAACTCAACAGCAAACTTTGGAAGGCCCCGAGTGAAGACGCCAAGCTGGTTTTGGAAGTAACATCCGCGCAGCCCAACAAGTTAGTTGTGCTTCTCGGCGATTTTGCAGCGGAAGTGGATTTAGCTGGCAAAAATGACACGCAGAGAATCACATTATCCAACTCCGACTTTAAGAATTTCTCAGGTGAGCCTATTCGTACTTGGGCTCAAGTACGACGTCTCAAACTCAGTCCTGCTTAGCACCTTCGCGCCCCTCGTGGCACGGACGCGAAACCGAGGAAAGTTGGCGGCAACTGGAAGGGCGCTGATCCTAAATTTCGTAATTTTTATTGGGCACGCTCGTAGTGGAATTCTCCGGAATTTCTCCCCCTGGGACGCGCTAAGTTGCTTCCATTCCAGGCACCCGCTTGGGTCCAGTGACACACCAAGCTTTGCTCGAATTCACTACCTTTTCTTTTACCTAGAGTCTTCACGACTTCAGCTACGTAGTGAAAGACACACGCTACGATTGACCCTGCAATCGACGACTTTGGCAGCCGTCGTTCTGTGTGTAAGCTGTACGTAGCCAACCAAGCTGCTTGGCTAGCTTCACAGAATCTTTGGAGAAAAGTATGCCGATTTTTGATCGCCGACACTTCCTCGCCTCCGGGGCTGCTCTGAGCTCCCTGCCCTTTACTTCTAGCTTTTCTTTCGCCGAAGGTTCAAACCCGCAAGTCACCAACTCGAAGCGCACAGGGACGAGCAAGGAGGGCGCCGTAGCGACGGTGCACCCTCTCGCAAGTCGCGCTGCCATCGAAGCCTTTCGTCGAGGAGGAAATGCGATTGATGCAGCTGCTGCAGCGTCCATCATGCTAACCGTAGTCGACGGGTTCAATTCGGGAATTGGCGGCGGCTGCCTTGCAATGCTCCGAACCGCTGATGGCAAGATTCTGGCCTTAGATGGCCGGGAAAAAGCCCCCGCCCTGGCGAAACCGGAGATGTTCTATCGCAAAGGCAAACCCGATCCCAAGTTATCTCAAGTTGGACCGCTTGCCGCAGGAGTCCCTGGGCTGCTGGCTGCTCTCGATCGGCTCACCTCCAGCCAGGGCAAACTAACTTTGGCCGATAGCTTCGCAGGCGCAGCCGAAGTCGCCTCGCAAGGATTTGTTCTCGACGAAAACTACGTGCGCCGCCTTCGTCTTGTTGCCAAGAGCCTCAAGCGGTTTCCGCCCTCGGCAGAGATCTTGCTCGATTCGGGCGGCTCACCATGGCAGCCAGGGCACAAGCTAGTCCAAAAAGACTTAGGAAAGACACTCACTAACTTGGCCGAAAAAGGTGTCGAGTGGTTTTACCAGGGTGAGTTTGCGGACGTGACTGGTAGATTCCTATCCGAACAAGGCGGGGTGATGCAGGCCTCCGACTTCGCAGATTACAATACAGTGCATCGTGAGCCTATCAACTCTGAGTATCGTGGAAATCGAGTTTTTGGATTCCCTCCACCGAGCTCCGGCGGAATTCATATTGCCCAAATGCTCGGGATGCTCTCTGGTTTCGACGTGAGGGAAATTTTCAACAGGTCCTCAGCAACGGGGCGACACTTGCTCCTGGAAGTGATGAAGCGGGCGATGGCAGATCGAGCATACTGGCTGGGTGACTCCGACTTTGCAAAAGTCCCTCGTGGCTTGCTTGACCGAAGCTATCTTCGCGAACGCGCAGTGGACATTAAGCTAGATCAAACCTCGAAGATTGAAAGCCATGGCCAGCCGCCGCGGGCCGATATCGACCTCTTTGGCAAGGGCGGTCACACCACTCATTTGACCACAGCCGACGCTGAAGGTAACGTCGTCGCGATCACTCAGACGGTCAATACAACATTTGGAAACAAGATGATCGTTCCGGGTACAGGTGTTGTTCTTAACAATGAACTGGACGATTTCAGCATCGCTCCAGGTGTTCGAAATGCCTTCGGACTGCTGGGCTCAGAAGCCAACTTGATCGCGCCAGGAAAACGCCCTCTTTCTAGCATGAGCCCGACGATTGTACTCGATCACTCCGGCGCTCCAATTTTCTCATGTGGCGCTGCTGGCGGTCCTAAGATCATCACCACCGTACTACAAGTGCTTGTCCGAGTTCTAGATCTTGGGCAATCAATTGACGAAGCTATCTCTTCGGCCCGCGCGCACCACCAATGGTCGCCTGATACAGCCGTCTGCGAGAATGCGATAAA
Organism: Planctomycetaceae bacterium; assembly: GCA_002862265.1. Taxonomy (GTDB): domain Bacteria; phylum Planctomycetota; class Planctomycetia; order Pirellulales; family Pirellulaceae; genus Aureliella. The sequence continues at coordinate 6,128 of PKCQ01000702.1, forward strand.
GGACGAAGTTGTAGAGCAACTCGCACGATTTGGACACGATATTTCAAGAACCCGATCAGCCGCCGTTTCTCAAGGGCTTTCGATTCAAGATGGAATAATAGAAGCAGCCTCGGATCCGCGAGTACCTAGCTCAGTACAAGTCATTTAATGCGAAACGACGCGTCGTATCGCGAAGACAGTTGCTCGCGGTACGATCAGCGAAACGCTCGGCGACTTTCGGATCGTTCAACGTCCTTCTACGAGAGTGCCGCAGCTCTAGCTTCCACCAGGCGTGGACTCAAGCGAAGGTGAGCCAGTCTCTGGCGAAGAGATGGAAGGGTTTTGAGGTACGACCTTAACTGCGTCAGCCGGCTGCCCATTTAGAAACACCAAATAAAGCGCTAATACGACGAACATCGCAATCAATGCCGCATCCGGCTCAAACAGCCACCAACGCTTTGCTGGCTTGTAAAGAATGCACATGAGCCCAATTGCCGTCGTGATCAATACGCATGCTGCGGTGATAGCATGTGTTTCTGAGACGGTATCCAAGATGGATCCATCTGTAGCGAAGTCCAGCACTGCAAAGATAACCATGTTGAACGCGTTGCTACCAAAGATATTACCAATCGCCATGTCCACCGCACCCAATCGAACAGCAGCGATGGTAGCTACGGCTTCCGGTAGTGAAGTCACCGTAGCAACGAGAAGCGTTCCAATAAAAGTCTGCCCCAAGCCGGTGACAGCTGCGATCTCGTCGGCTCTTGACGCAACCATGGGGGCGACGACAAAGATGACGGCCGTTGCAGCAATGAAGCCCCCAAAGCTCAGTAACAGCTTGCTAACGCTTTTCTCAACCTTCTCGTCGTCGTCTGGCTCTCTATCCTCAGCACTCAGTCGCTCATCCAAGTAGATCAAGCGAGCACAAAAAGCGTAGGCAATGATGACAGCCCAACTACAAGGGCCGACAGCCCAAAACTGCCATGGATTGTCTAGCAGAATCCCAAGGAGAATCAGCCCCGTCAAAAGAGCACCCACAGTCGCACTCAAAGCGTGCTCTGCTGCGGAACGCGTGAGGATATGTCCGGGCTTGCGAGAAATTAGATCGACCAAAGCCAAAATCAACAAGTTGACTAGCGAGCTACCTAAGACACCGCCCGCCGTGAGATCTTCGCCACCACCAGGCAGCTGAATCGCTGAGTAACCGACCGATAACTCTGGCAGGCTCGTAGCGCCTGCCAGTAAGACAAGGCCTGTAACGGAACCGCCTAGGCCTGTCTGATCGGAAATCTCATCACCAAATTTCGCCAGCAACATCGCAGCCGCCACGATTACGGCTGAAAGAGCGACGAAAGTTACGTAGAGAGTTACCATGTGCTTACTGGGAAATGCAGATCTTGCGGGGGAGGAAGTTATTCCGAACTTATAGAAATTTGCTTACCCCAAAGTCAACTTAATGGGAACTAGCGCGATTGACTCTAGCAAAAACACGCCTTGTTCGATAGCCGATGCCAAGGCAGATACGCCTTGAAAGCCGCAAACGACCACCTCATTCGGACTTTGACTCTCTCTCGGCTAGAACGTTCACCCGATAGGGCGCAAAGATCATAGAATTCATGGCATCTTGCTCTGTACGGTCGACGAAAGATCGTTCACATCATACCTGCAGAGCCGTGCTGGAACTGGCCGCTTTGCTCTAGCGCCCCTTGATGCCCGATGGGCACACAAGACGCCACTCCGGTTCAACTCAAACCGAACAGTAACCGCAATCCAGCGAAGCAACTTCCTATGTCATACGCACCTCGCTCCAGTTCTATTGCCCCACGATCTCGACTCTTAGGCTTCGCCTTGCTTGGCCTAGCCTACTTCGCATTGCTCTTCATGCCAGGAATTTCTGACCTTAGAGAAGGTAGAGCATCGGAAATCACCGTCGGCTCCAAGGCATTTACGGAATCAGTCATCCTGGGTGAGGTCTTGCGTCTCCAATCGGACAATGTTGGTGTTCTTTGCAAGCACCGAAAAGAACTTAGTGGCACCCAAGTGCTCTGGAATGCTCTGAAGAAAGGCGAAATTGATGCTTACGTCGAATACAGCGGAACGATTCAGGAAGAGATTCTAAAGAACCAGGACGTCAACAGCTTGCAAAGCATGGTAGGGCGACTGCTACAAGATGGAATCACGATGTCAGCTCCGCTGGGATTTAACAATACCTACGCACTCGGCATGCGGAGCGAGCAAGCTGAAAAGCTAGGCATCCAGTCTATTGCTGACCTAACGGAGCATAGCGACCTTCGCTTCGGTTTCTCCGATGAATTCGCCCAACGTCCCGATGGCTGGAAGGGACTCAAGAACCGCTATGGGCTCAACCCTGCTTCGGTGCAAACACTCGACCACAGTCTTTCTTACCGAGGTGTATTTGAAGGCGCGATCGACGTCATCGACCTGTATTCCACTGACGCTGAAATAGCTGCTTACGACCTGCGCATTCTAGATGACCGCCGAGACTACTTTCCTCGATACGAAGCTGTCGTACTTTACCGGACCGAACTGAAGGAAAAACATCCCGCCGTCGCGGAAGCCTTCGAAGAACTCGCGGGCAAGATCAATGAAAACCAGATGACAGCTATGAACAAATCTGTGCGTATTGACAAAGCATCAGAAGCCAAGGTTGCGTTGCAATTCCTAAAAGACAATGACCAGCCCGACGCTGTCGATCGAAACAAAGAGAAATCCGTCTACCAAGAAGTCTTCATCCGCTCAATAGAACACCAGCGGCTCGTAGTGTTTTCCCTTGCATTTGCAATCATCTTTGCAATACCACTTGGTATCGCTGCGTACAAAGCCCCAAGGCTTGGCGAAGCAATACTATCCTTAGTTGGCGTCATTCAAACCATCCCTTCTCTTGCGTTGATGGTATTTCTGATCACTCTTGCCAACATGGAGCTGGGTCCGCAGCCTGCGATTGTTGCATTGTTCCTCTACAGCTTACTCCCCATTGTGCGCGGCACACACACTGGCCTAACAGGTATTGCACCCGGCATTCATGAGTCGGCGATGGCACTTGGGCTATCAGGCTGGGCAAAGCTTCGGCTGATAGAACTACCTCTTGCATCGCAAGCGATTCTCTCTGGAATTAAAACCGCCGCAGTGATCAATGTTGGCACCGCCACCATCGGTGCCCTCATCGGTGCTGGTGGCTACGGACAGCCAATCCTCACTGGCATTCGACTTGACGACATGAGGCTAATTCTCCAAGGGGCGGTACCAGCGGCCGCGATGGCTCTCCTGGTTCAATGGGGATTTAGCTGGAGCGAACGTTTTTTCGTTCCAGCGGGACTCAAGGCAAGCCCTGTCGAGAGCTAGTGATTGTAGGCCGTAATGAACGCAGCGAAGTGACGGCCGACACTGCTACTAGAACCAGAGATGATTCCCGGACAGTAGCACCAGCAGCGGGCCTCCACAGCAACGCACCACCGCCCTTGTCACAGCCTCAGCTGGATTTTGAATTTCGCTCAAGGTAGGATCTATGCCTTAGCGGAATACACTGTCCTTGATCTGAAGAAACGCCGTGGTTAGTCATTTGAACTCAATCAATAACTTTCGAATTCTATTTTTCTTCTGTGCTGCCCATAGTTGTCTTGTCGCCAATATGGCCCAAGCTGTCGAACCGACCAGCTCAGCTAGTGCAAAGCCCATGAACTTTGTGGTCATCCTAGTCGATGACCTGGGCTATATGGATATCGGTGCCAACAACCCGAGCTGCTTTTACGAAACACCCAATGTGGATCGTTTGGCCGCCAGCGGAATGAGATTTACCGACGGCTACGCAGCGAACCCCGTTTGCTCACCGACACGTTACAGCTTGATGACCGGCAAGTATCCCTCGCGTGTCGACGCAACAAACTTTTTTAGCGGCAAACGCTCAGGCACGTATAATCCGGCACCACTAAGTGACGAGATGCCTCTCAGCGAGACCACGTTAGCACAGATGCTCAAGCAAAAAGGCTACTCAACCTTCTTTGCGGGCAAGTGGCATCTCGGACCGTCGGAAGAGTACTTCCCACAAAATCGCGGGTTCGATGTCAACATCGGAGGTCACGTAAAGGGTGGACCCTACACGGGCAAGAAGTACTTTGCACCGTTCGAAAATCCACAGATGAAAGAAGAAAGCCCAGATGGAGAGCACTTACCAGCAAGGCTCTCACGCGAAGCGGCTAGTTTCATCAAGGCACACAAAGATGAGCCCTTTTTGACCTACCTTTCTTTCTATTCTGTTCATACACCCTTGATGGGCCGACCTGATTTGGTCGCAAAGTACCGCAAAAAGGCTGAAAAAATAGTTGGCGAAGAATTTGCCGAAGAAGAACAAATCTTTCCCAACGGCAAAGACCGAAAAGTCCGCATCCTTCAAAAACACGCAGTTTACGGTGCAATGGTCGAGGCCATGGATGCTGCTGTAGGCAATGTCATGGATGCTATCGAAGAGGCTGGTGTCACGGAGCACACGATGGTGGTCTTCACGTCGGACAACGGCGGCTTGTCGACCAGCGAAGGATCGCCGACGTGCAACTTGCCGTTGCGTGGCGGCAAGGGCTGGGTCTATGAAGGCGGTATCCGCGAGCCATGGATCGTGCGATATCCAGGTGTTGTAAAACCTGGCAGTCAGTCCAGCGAAATGATGTGTTCCATCGATCTTTACCCCACAGTCGCCAAAGCCGCTGGAGTCGGACTACGCCACGATGTTGACGGCATCGATCTTTCACCAGCACTGAAAGGCGGCAAGCTAAAGCGTGATGCTCTCTACTGGCATTACCCACACTACAGCAACCAAGGTGGAATTCCTGGCGGCGCGATTCGCTCTGGGAATTTCAAGCTGTTCGAGCGATATGAAGACGGAAGAGTCCACCTTTACGACCTATCTAAGGACATCGGCGAAAGAAACGACTTGGCCGATCAGATGCCCGAGCGCGTCGACGCCATGCGGACCAAGCTCCACCAATGGTACGAAGAAGTAGACGCCAAGTTCCTTCAGCCGAAAAACGGCAAGAACCCCTGGAAGCCGTAATTGGCGATCAACATGTAGGCCATAACGAGCGCAGTGCTGTTACGGCATTGGAACGCTCAGGGATAATACCGCATACTCTCTTCGAACATGTCATTTGTGAG
>PKCQ01000187.1 GCA_002862265.1 Planctomycetaceae bacterium
CTACTGACTCCGTGTGCAACCTTTTTCTGAGTCGTCTTCTGGACCTTTATCGCGACGACTCGGGGTGATGACTTCATCCTAGGTCGCATCTTGAAGGCAACAAACTTTGCTAGTCTTGCTACGCCAACTACCGCTCTTGTTTTTGAGACTACATGCGCTGTTTTCTCGGTACCGAAGGTACTGATTTCCGATCGAGCCAATCCCGGATTTGACCTAGCGTCTACCTTACTAGGGGTGATCGGGACGCTTTTGCTAGGGCTAGTCGCTTGGCTAATGATCTGGCTGATGTCACGCAGAAATTCTGGCGTTAGCTGCCGATTCCGATGGATGCTATTTGCTCGCCTAGAAATCCGATATAAAGTATCTCCTACCCTATTCCTGCCGCTAAGAAGGAACACACCGATGCACCGATTTATCGCAGCCATGATTCTTTACTTGTTTTTTGCAGCCGCTTCGTGGACTCTCGCCGATGAACGAGTCTGGCCCGGTTGGTTGGGGGCAAAGCGTGACGGATGGGTTGCCAAGTTTGAGCCGCCTTCGGAGTGGCCAAGCGCCTTGACCAAAGCTTGGGAGCTTCCAGTCGGTACCGGCTACGGGTCGCCTCTTGTTTCCGGCAATCGTGTTATCCAACACGCGCGGCAAGGTGAAGACGAGGTTCTCGTGTGCATCAACCTCACCTCCGGACAAGAACTTTGGAAGAGTCACTACACTGTTCCATTTAAGATGGGCGGCGGCGGCGAATGGCATGGCAAAGGTCCCAAATCATGCCCAACGCTTGCCGACGGCCGCGTGTTCACTCTTAGTATTACAGGCGTTCTTTCGGCTTGGGCTTTAGAGGACGGTGAACTCATTTGGCGGCAAGACTACAGTGAGAAATTTGGCAAAGCAAAGACTCCTTACTGGGGCGCTTGCACTTCCCCAATTGTCGTCGACAAGAATGTCGTCGTTCATTTGGGCAGCGACGACGAAGGCATGCTTGTTTGTTTCGACGCAGCAACCGGAAAAGAAATTTGGACCTCGGGCAGCGACGGTGCCGCCTATTCCTCACCGCTACTAGTAACGGTTCATGGTGTTCGGCAAATCGTGGAATGGAATCATAATGGGTTGGCGGGTATTGTTCCAGAAACCGGTGAGCGACTTTGGTTCTTCTCTTTGCCTCACGTTGGCACGCAGCAAAACATGCCTACTCCTTCTGTCTTTGAGAATTGCATCTTGGTCGGTGGAGAAAATCGCGGCGTTCGCCGAATCGATTTGAAAGTTGTCAGCGGCAAATGGGATGCGACACAGACGTGGCTGCAGAATGATGTGGCTTTAGACATGAGTTCCGCGGTCATGAACGGTGAACTGCTTTATGGCTTCTCACACTATGGAAAAGGTCGTTTGTTCTGCATGGAATCTCAGTCAGGTAAAGTACTTTGGGAAGGGCCACCACGCAGCGGACAAAATGCGACGCTCCTATCCATGCCCGGTCAAATCGCCGTGCTGCTCGATGGTGGTAAACTACAGTTGATCGAGGCCAGCGGGGGTGGACTTCGCGAGCTAACGAATTATCAAGTCTCCGAATCTCCGACTTGGGCTCCACCAGTCATCCTCGAAGAAGGCCTACTCATCAAAGCTAGAGAAAGCTTGATCTTCTGGAAATGGTAACGCAACTTTGTTTTCATCTTTGCCCCCCTACACAAATCATGCGAGGACTCTCAGGCGGATCTGAACCCGAGCTCCAAAGAGGGCCTGCGATTGGCAGGAACCCTCCGTCAAATTCTCCACGTACCAATGCTCAATTTACTGTCTAATCCCCCTTCCAGATCGGCCCCTGCATCCCTGTGTTTCGCATGTTGGATGAAGCTCATGCATGTGAGTTCTATTTGGACTACCTTGGATTTGATGTGGACTGGGAACATCGCTTCGAAGATAGTCCTAGTTCGCCACTGTACATGCAAATCTTGCTGGGTGGCGCCGCGTTGCACCTGAATGGCCACGCGACTCCCGAATCACCGGTCTGCGAAGTTCGCTTTCCGGTAGTTGACATCGAAGCTTTCTGCAAACACTTGAACGACAAACCCAGCCGATTTCCAAAGCAATCGGTCGCCGACCCACGATATGAAGGCAAACCAACCGAACTGAACATTCTCGACCCCTTTCAGAATCATCTCGTATTCTGGGCTCGCGAAGAGATTTGACCCACCACTTATCGCATTGCAGTTATTGAGATTCCATGCCTCACTCCCGACCATTTACCTACCTTTGTGCATTGGCGATCTTCACGTTTTCTCGCACTTCGATACTCCATGCCGACTGGCCTCAGTTTCGGGGAGTCAACGCCGCGGGGATCGCCGACGAAGGTATCTTGCCGAGGGAATTCGGCCCAGGTAAGAACGAACTTTGGAGTGTTGAATTGCCTGCGGGACATTCTTCGCCCGTCATCGTTGGCAATCGAATCTTCCTGACTTCATTTCGCCGAAATCCCAATAGGTTGTCCGTCCTGTGTTTGAATCGTAAAGATGGCAACTTAAGTTGGCGGCAAGATTTGCACCCAGAAACACTAGAAAAAGGGCATCCTTCTTTTAACCCAGCAAGTAGCACGGTTGCCTGTGATGGCGAACTTGTCGTTGCCTACTTTGGATCCTACGGACTCGTCTGCTTTGATGTCAAAGGTAACAAACAGTGGGAAATTCGCATGCCACTGACAAAGTCCTACGCCGGCAATGCGACTTCGCCAATTATCCACAAGAACAAAGTCATCTTGTATCGCGGCAATCTCGTCGATCACTTTTTATTGGCCGTCGATAAGCAAAGTGGCGAAGAGCTATGGAAGGTCCCGCAGAGTGAACCCTTCGAATTTGAACTGGCTTGCACCGCTGTTCCAATCATAACCGCCAACAAGTTAATCGTGCATTCGGCCCGCTCGGTCCAAGCATTCGAGATCGAGACGGGAAAACAGATTTGGGAAACGAAATGCGCGACCACTGCGACTAGCTCTCCGGTGCTTCATGGAGGTCACGTGATTATTGCTGCGTGGAATAAAATGGGCGAACCATCTTTGCGTCCAGAATTCCCTTCCTTCGAAGAACTTGTCGCCGATCATGATCAAGACAGCAACGCTTTGATTGACGAGGCAGAATTGCCACGCATGTGGATTTTCCATCGCCCAGATGGCGCGGAAGCTCCGCAAAACGGCGCCACAGTCAGATTTCGCTCCGTGGATAAAGACAAGAGTGGAATGATCGATGGATCGGAATGGACGAAGAAACTAGGCGAACTTGCAGCTTTTCGCTCCTCGTACAAAACGCATGGCATTCTTTCAATCCCGGTCGATAGCCACGGCCTTTTGACTGGCAACGAAGTGCAGAGCTTGGCCACGCGCAACATTCCCGAGGTGCCGTCGCCGATCGCAAATGGTGGCTATCTCTACTTCGTCAAGAACGGCGGAGTCCTGAGCGTTTTGAATTTAGAGAGCGGAAAGGTAACCTCGCGTGTACGAACGCGTGGCGAAGGTACGCATTACGCCTCGCCCATTATTGCCGACGGAAAATTGTTTTCCACCGCCGGCGATGGCACTATGTCCGTTTTGTCATTGGGCGGAAAGCCGAAGGTCCTCCAAGTCAACTCCATGGGCGAGCGATGCTATTCAACCCCAGCCTGCAGCGACGGAGTGCTTTACGTCCGAACACACCAGAGACTTTATGCCTTCGGGTTGGCAGCAAGCCTGCCAAAGTAGGCCCATTGTCCCAATTGACCAAAGTGGCATGGGCTTCCGTGCCGGTATCTTGATTCCTCAGAGTTGTCAAAGGCTTTCAACCTTCGTGATTGTGTTCATCGCATGAACTTCAAGAGCCCCAAGCACATCGGCCGCGATATCAAACAGCCACAAGCAGAGACAATGGACCCACTCTGATGCAACGCCAGGTAAATAAGTCGGTATATCAATTGAAGGCAACACAACTACTGTGAACTACATCTCAATTTCGTAGCCGGCACGCTTGGGACGGGCAACAAAGGACTGAGCGAGATCATCACCAACGAATTGCTCGTTCTCGGGATTCCAAGTTAACTTGCGATCTAGTCGCGCCGCAATGGCGGCTATGTGGCAGTTCGTCAACGCGCGATGGTGACTGTATACGTCCGAGATGGGATCTTTGCGTTCCTGAACGGCGGTGAAGAAGTTAGTCAAGTGATCGGTCAACTCTCGATTCTTATAAACTTCTTTCAAGGCATCACCGGGCAAGGGATTGGATGTAAGATCCTCAACCGGCTTGCCAGTGAGACGCCCGCGATTCACAAAGATTCGTCCCTTGGTGCCTTCGAACAAGATCCCGTTGCCGTTGTCGTGCCGAATGATCAGCTCCAAACCATCGGCGAAAGTGGACTTGATGTAAAACTTGCTTGCTGTGTTGTAACGATTGCCGACAACCGGCATACCATCCTTGATCTCCACCGGGTGTTCTACCATCTCGGGATCAATTGTGACCGGGCCGGTTTCCGTCTTCTGAGCTCCCCAAGTTGCGATGTCGACATGGTGAGCGCCCCAATCAGTCATCTTGCCACCAGAGTACTCGTACCACCAGCGGAAGTCGTAATGCGTTCGCGACCACGCCTTCACTTCGTTCGGCGCGCCGGCTTTGTAGAGGAAATCTGTGGCCCCAGCGGGGCCTTGCCAGCGATCCCAATCAAAGTGCTTTGGCGGATTCGCTGTTGGCAACTCTGGGCTCGATGGTGCACCACCGATCGAGCATTCTACCTTCTTGAGTTTCCCGAGCCGCCCTGAATGAACAAGGGCTACGGCGGTGAGCATCTTCTTGGAACTGCGTTGCTGAGTCCCCACCTGCATGATCCGTCCCGTCCGCTTGGCGACTTCGCAGATTTGCTGACCTTCTTCAATGGTCAGAGTCATTGGCTTTTCGCAATACACGTCTTTGCCGGCTAGCATGGCTTCGATGGCAACTTTGGCGTGCCAATGATCAGGCGTAACAATATGCACAATATCGACATCCTTGCGATCGATAACCTCGCGATAGTCGCCTGTGCCATCGGGAGCTTGCTTTAGCCAATCTTTAACTAGCCCTTGAGCCTTCTCAACGCGATGTGCGTCGACATCACAAACTGCAACAATATCGGAGAACTTGGGAAACTCCTTGCCCAGCCCGTAAGTGTTCTTGGCGATCGTCGCACGCTGGTCCCAGCGACTTCCGCAGCCTACAACTGCAACTCGCGGCCTCGCATTCGCGCTGCGGAATCCGTGGGCACGCTGCGACATTCCTGTGACGATACCGAAGCTGGCGACAGAGCCCGCGGCAAGTGCTTGGCGGCGTGAACGGTTAGGAGACTTCTTAGCTGGCATATTCAAACTCTGGCTGGAAAATGTTGGGGGCGTCGGCATCTTGCCGCGAACTGAAAATTATAGCCCGAGTTATGGGCGAAGAAGTCCGCATTAAAGCCTAAGAAAATCGCAGAGCGAGGCCAAGATGTTCGTAGCCTGGACGAATAGCCTCTAGATCACGCCCCCTCCGGGCAGTTTTGTCAAGAAACATAGGGAAACCCATGCATTTCCTAGCTCAGACCGCTCCCGTCGTTCAGGAAAAGATCGCGTACGAAATCATTCGAGCCTTGGCCAATAACGGATTCTGGCTTTTTCTAAGCGTGGTGGTTTTGGCAGGTATTCTCAAGCACATCGCCTCCCAATTCATGAAGCACCGCGAGCGTGTCGCGATGATCGAGAGCGGCCTCATCTCGAATAGCACGACTGGGGTCCCCGACGCATCTCTCGTCCAAGAAATCGAATTTGGCGAAACGGTGGCATACCAATCCCGCCGAGCGTAATGCATCGATGGCCGAAATCGTCCGAACTTAGAAATCGGTATTTGCTTCGGCAAAGTCCGTTTCTTTGATCCAAATATTTCGGTAGCGGACGTCATGGCCTTCGTCTTGCAGCTTGAGCCCACCAGGCGTGTCCTGAATCCCGTTCCCTTGCTTGTCATTGTCACCATCTAGGCCGGAATTCTTTCCGCCCCAGACACGTGTAATGGACACATTCTCGTGCACCTTTTTGCCATTGAAGTAAAGCGTGACCATCGCTTTCTCAGTGCGTTTGCCGTCTTTGAATCGCGCTGCACGAAATTGAATATCGTAAGAGTTCCATTTGCCCGTTCCATTGTAGATCTCATAGGGCGCTGCCTTTTCATTGATCACCGCAGCCATTCCATGCGTGGTCTTGTCACCATCCAGCACCTGAATCTCGTAGCGGTTCTGCAAGTACACGCCGCTATTACCACGCTTCTTGGCGATGCAAAATTCGACATGTAACCGAAAGTCGCGATACTCTTTCTTGGTGACAATATCTGCCGCACCGAACTTACCTCCAGCCGCAGCAGGATCGTTGCTCATAACAACGGTGCCGCTATCAACTGGATCATCGACGACTTTCCATTTGATCGGTAGCTCGCTTCCAAATCGCGGGCCCTTCCAATAAGTCCACTTTTCGTCAAGCATCTTCCGCGAGCCATCAAGAATAACCTCGGCACCTTTGACTGGCTTTGCACCGACGCCGATGTGATCATCTGCAACGAGACTTGGCGAATGACAAGCGAAGAGCAGGGCAATCGTGTAGAAAAAGAGTTTTGGCATGACTTGGCTCCTTGAGGCAGGTTGCTACGACGGCGGGAAGCTCTCAATTTAGCTCATCAAATTTCCACCAGCTAGCCTTCTGCCCCTAGTTCGTTCGACTAATCGTAGCGGAAAGTCCTGTCGAGGAAACGTCCTCGAGTTCGTCTCTTTAGGGCATGAGCAGGAGACGGCTCTGGAAACCATGGGCCCGCCCAATCCCTCAGAGAGTGACAGCATCATTCTGCCCTTACAATATGAACTAATAGATGCATCATACAATGTCGAGTCGCTGCTAAAGTCTCCAACGCTGAAGTCTCCGTTGGCCTGTTGCTACATGACGGAACGCCAGAAAAAAATGGGGACTTGAGTTCTTGGTTCCGCTCGACAGGATCCAGTCGCACGCAAATTGCAAGAAGTCGAAACAGCTGGCTCTTTCACATTGACTGTTCGTGGTTACAAGCGCGTGAATTCCAGGATAGGGACCGGGGTTATCAAGAATCTGACGGACCGTTTCTATGAGGAGCACTTGAATTACCGGATTGGCCGCGGCGTCTTCCGTCCTGATATTGCTTCTAATCAGGATGGAAATTGCAGTACTGAATTTGGCATAGGCATCTTGTCTGTGGTTCAGCAGCAATTCGGGTATCACACCTGAGCGGCTAATGCCGCCACACTCAGTACTTCGCGACTCAATCGCTCCAGCATCCCAATAGATGCCTGAGATAGACGATCTGGCCGAGATGATAAGCGTTGTGATCCGCAATTAATAGTGCTTCGCGTAAGAGCGTCTGGCCTTCGCCATGCTCGAAAGGTTGGTAGAGGTCATTGTTCGGATTACTAATGAGCTGGATCATCTCGTTCAGATCCCGACTGATGGAATCCAAGCAATCATCCCAAGCCGTTCCGCTTGGTGGTTCTGGCGTCTTGGGCCAACACCCTTCCGGCCAATCAGGCGAAACATGACTTGGGTCTCGGGAAAACTCCAATATGTCCCACTGACAGATGCGCATGTGTTCCAGCAACTGCCAGGCAGAGTGTTCTAAGCCGTTCACAGTCTTACCGCGAAGCTCAGAGGGAAAATCTGCGACCGCCTTCGCCAACCCCAAATGCGCCCCGCCGCCTCGAAGTAGATAAACCAAGTGCTCGACAAGCCGTTCGCGTTCTGATTCCATAGTTCTTTCCAGAGCGGGATTCGCCAGAAGTCTTTTTTAACTGCGGTTCGCCAGAATTACCGACAGAAGTGAATCAGGCAGCTTCAAAGCCAGGTCGGCTACAATTCGCGCATCCTGACGAATCCCACTACAGCTCATGCGAGCAACGAATGAATCACGTTTCCATGGACATCCGTTAAACGTCGATCAATTCCATTGTGGCGAACCGTTAAGCGTTTGTGATCAATACCCAATAAATGCAAAATCGTAGCATGAATATCATACACTTGCGTCGGATTCGAACGATCCAGCGGCTTGTAGCCCCACATGTCTGACTCGCCGAAGGTGACACCTGGGCGAATCCCGCCGCCGCATAGCCAATTGGTGAACACATAAGGATTGTGGTCGCGTCCCTTCGATCCCTGAGTACTTGGCATCCGACCGAACTCGGTAGTCCACAGCACGATCGTATCTTCGAGCAATCCTGATTGCTTCAAATCCTTAAGGAGTGCCGCTGTACCGACAGCCATTCCTCGAGCAAGCGGTCCATGGTCACGCTCGATGTCTTCATGTGAATCCCAATTGCGACGAGGAAAACTGTTGTCGTTGCCAGACCAAATTTGAACGAAACGCACGCCTCGCTCAAGCAATCGCCTTGCAATTAAACACTTGCGCCCGAAATACTCAACCTCTTCCTGAGGGTTGATTTCACTTGGGTACTTGGCGTTAGCCCGATCCAAACCGTACATCTTGATGATGTGATCGGGTTCTTTCGAAATGTCCAACGCTTCAGGAGCACTCAACTGCATCTTGGCTGCCAGCTCGTAAGATCGAATCCGGGCTTCGAGGCGAGAGTCATCTGGGCGCTTCATCTGATGCTCTTGATTGAGTTGCTTCAAAAGGACCAAACCTGCTTCATCACTCGCGTGGGTAGCAAAGTCGGCCTTGGGCATCAAGTCTTCAATCGGATTCGCTCGCTGCGGGAAAATGGTCGTTCCTTGTGAGCTAGCAGGCAGAAAAGCGGCTCCCCAGTTCTTAGGGCCGTTACTGGCGAACCCACGGTGATCAGGCAACACGACAAAGGTAGGCAGGTTCTCGTTGATGCTGCCAAGAGCGTATCCAACCCAAGCACCCATGCCAGGAAAGCCAGGCCTTTGAAAACCGGTCGCCTGCAGGTAAGTCGCTTGAGAATGCACCCCGGTCTTGCCAACCATGTTGTGTACGAAAGCGATGTCGTCTACACATGCACCAAGTGGAGCAACTGGATCACTGAGCATCTTGCCACATTCGCCATAGTGCTCAAAAGAGAAAGGGGACTTCATCCAAGGCCCGAGTCCGTTCTGAAAAGCTTCTACATGCTCGCCAAAATCCGAGTCCTCGCCATGGTGCTTCTCCAACGCCGGCTTGTGGTCCCAGAGATCAATGTGACTCGCCGCACCACCCATGAACAACTGCACCACTCTTTTTGCCCGAGCTGGGTGATGCAATACCCCACTCAACGCGCCAAGATTCAGTTCGTCGCCGACACAATCCGACTGCAACATCGACGCCAGCGCAACAGCCCCAAAACCTTGAGCGGAATGATTTAGGAATTCTCGTCTAGAAAGGGACATTGCAATGCTTCAGGATGAGATCAAAATCAATCCAGAAATACAAACTCATTGAGGTTGAACAAATATCGACAAAGGTTCGACAATCCATGCTCGGCCGCGTATTTACACAGCACTCTTAGCTCTGGCTTCGTCGCCTGTCGCTGACAAACCAGCTGAAAAGCCGCAGCGACACAATCATTGTTGGATTCGAACTGACTCTGCAAACTTTGTGCAAAGCGCTCTGCCATAACCAAGTTGAATTGATTGTTCAGCAACGAAAGCGCCTGCAGCGATGTGAGTGTCTCAATCCGCTTCGGTGTACTTTGCGACGAGTCGGCACAATCCAGGGTAGTCATCCAAGGATCCGGCTGCGACCGCACAATAAATCGATAGATACTTCGCCGATGCGTCGAACGTTCAGCTGGATCAAATTTATGGTATTCGTAGTGCGGCGAGTGAGTGGTCTTCTCCAGCTTGAAAAGGTAGAAACCTGGACCGCCCATCTCGAGCTTAAGACTTCCGCTAACAGCCAAAATTGAATCGCGAATCTCTTCCGCAGAGAGCCGGCGTCGATCCATCCGCCAATAGTGCTGATTGCTGGAATCTATCGATGCGTTCTCGTCATTGAAATCGGAAGACTGCCGATAAGTTGCGCTCATCACAATCATGCGGTGCAAGCTCTTCATCGATTGATCGCCATCACGGAATCGAATCGCCAGCCAGTCGAGCAATTCCGGATGCGTGGGCTTGGCTCCCATGCGTCCGAAGTCATTCGGAGTATCAACAAGACCGCGACCGAAGTGATAAAGCCAAATACGATTCACGATCGAACGCCAAACAAACGGATTTTCCTTGGAGCTCAACCACCTGGCCAACTCCGCGCGTCGCTCGCCTTCAGTCAGCTTCTCGAGCTTCGGCTGCGTACTAGAGTCAGATATTCGAAGGAATCCGGGATTCGCAGCTCCCAAAGGCTGGTCAACGTTTCCGCGATGCAGAATCGTGACTCCACGCAGCTTACCCTCCATTGGCTTGAAATTTCCTTGAGGCTTGAAGTGTGTCGCCGCTGCATAAACCATCTTGCCAAAAGGAAGCTCTGCGAGCTGGGCTTCGAACGCTTTAATTTGATCGGAAAGTTTGACAAGTCGCTGAGTTCGCTCAGGTGTTTCTATCGTACTGAGCAAGGTTTCCAATGCTTCACTGGCACTTACAAAATCCTTTGCGGCTTGCGAATCAGCTGACGTAGCAAAATGCCCATCGTGAATATTTGCCTTTCCCCAGCGCGGAGCCGCCTCAATAGAGTCCTTGGCTTCTGCTTCCGCGATCTCCAAAGGCACAGATTTTGTAGTTTGGCTGGGCTTCTCCACTGCTGGGAAAACCTGTAGCTCAGCGATCGCCAAAGCATAGTCGTTCCGTCGTTCACGAAGCTTTGTTGCCGTCAAACGAATCCACTGAGCCTTCCGGGACGCAAACTTCGCCTCGTAAGCCCTAAGTCCAGGATTGGCAAAATCTTCTTCCGATTCATCGGCTACCGTTACCCAATCCTCGCCATTAGTCGAAACCTCCAGACGAAAACGTTCTGGGAAACAAAAACCGGCACCGATACTGGCGAAATCGTCATGACAGGGACGAAGCACAATTCGCTCGATAACATCAGGAGCCGATAATTTGACTGCAATCCACTTTTCGGCATCCGGGGTAGCAGCCGTTCTACTGTGATAGCCAAAAGCCAGACTCTTCTGAATTTTCTGCTTGCGGTGCATCTTGCGTTGGGAGGCGATATTCATCATTGGCCCATGCACCTAAGTCGATCAGTTTGCAGCGTTCAGA
>PKCQ01000185.1 GCA_002862265.1 Planctomycetaceae bacterium
GACGGCATCGGTGCCGGAGATGCGACGCATCTGGCTACCTCTGAGATCCCAGTGGCGTTTGCCGTACTGGTGCCTTTGGGAGCCATCATGCTGATCCGAAGTCACCGGACGTCGGTGATCGTATTGCACGGTTGCCTGATATTTGGGTTTCTATTGGCCGGAGTGAGCACGTTTCTTTTTCGCAGTGGATTACTGGGCGGATTCACCTGGTACATCCTAGTGGGCACCGGTCTTTACCTTGCGTACGTACCCTTCCATAGCATTCTGTTCGAGAGACTTGTCGCATTGATGCAACGCCCCGCCAACGCCGGCTATCTGATCTACATCGCCGATGCGACGGGATACCTCAGCAGCGTGGCGATTCTTGTTTGGAAAAACTTTGGCGCAAGCGTCACACCGCCTCTTGAGTTTTTCGTAAACACGACGTACGTGATCGCGTTGATCGGTAGCGTAACGGTAGTCGCCTCGTTGGCGTTTTTTGTCTTCAAACCCCGAAACAATTGGGATGCGTTTTAGTTGCATAACCAATTTGAAGTGTCAGACATTTTCGCGTTGCAGCATGGCACAGACATAAGAGGATCTGAGCTCCGATACCACGCCGGCGACCAATTCAAGGCATCGCCAATACATGTGGGTGATCAAAAAGGCGGCCGCATTTAGTAATAGTAGGTTCGAGAGTGCCGCAACGCCGGCAGAAATCGTGATCGGGCGACCGCGATTCGCCAAAATCCGCACCCGAACGGGGCCGGCTGTCCATCGTCTAACGCAGTTTCGAGGCCACTTCTTAGAACGCTTTGACCGACCCCACCGAAGCGACTTGTGTAAGATCTTAAACTATCGATGATGCATCGGTCGTCTTCAGCATGCTTACGAGCCAAACGTTCCCCAACCTAGACGCTCTCAATCACGATCGCGAGAGAGTATCTTTTTCTCAACTGTTCTCCAGTAAAAAACTTACGAATTTGGCATCCTTCGAAACGAATGAAGCTTTCCAAGCTTAGAGCAAGACTACTCTCGGGGTTTAGTTGACCGATTGTCGTTAACCTTGGGAATCGGCGTACCGATTTGCCGCCAGATTGCCGGCGTGTGGCGTTGCCCTGGTTGGCTCGGAGAACTGTCGCCAAGTGGCCCGTCGTCGCGGCACGCGGCGAGTGTGGGGAACGCTCGGCCGAGTCGCTCCAGTATTTGTTCTTCGGGCTCAGGACTGGTACAACAACCGGCGTGGCCATTCAGCGCGTGGCAACCTGCCACCGATCAGCGAAACAGCCTCACCGCCAACGATCGATTTGAAGACAACCAAGATCGAGTGTCACAAGGAACTTGGTGGCCTACTGAAGTCATATCGGGCAGCCGCATAGCTGCTGTCTTCGGATCACCAGATTGCCAAAGATCAATCGATCGCTGCTGCGCAGTCAGTGCCCAAGCAGTCAAAATCTAGGGCCAAGCAAAAAAACCGCTCAGCCTCAGCCCACAGGTTCGCAACATCGCGTCTGCCCAAACCAAGCTCACACAACGAAAATCACTCGTTTTTTAGTGCTCGAAGTTTTTGTACCACGCGCCGTAGCGATCGGCCTATGCCTCCATTTGATCCGCCACCGCAATCGTGCGTCCCAACAAATCCTCTCCAATTCTTTCAGCTACCTACGCTAGACGCTGGCGAAAACAACGTACTCATTCCGACCTGTAGTTTCGTTCGAATTGACTTTTTCCAGGAGGCCAGGTCCACGTTGAAAGTGAAGTGATAGCTATCGGCACAGCCCTCCGTTGAGATGGTAAGCTTCGATTTGAGACTCATCTTTGTCGATGACAACTTACTGTCAACGAGCTTTGAAGACGGTTTAGTTTTTGCCCGCACGGTTTCTTAAGCTCCCGAATACGGCCAAGATCGACCGCATCTTTTGTTATAAAAACTTTTCAGGCCAAGCGTGACTATCTCTCAAACAAACCGGTCACTGCCCAACCGCCGCCTTAGCAGCATCGATGGCAGCTTCAATTTCCTCGGCGGAAAGCTTACCATCCTTGTTCGTATCTGCATCGGGGAAGCCCGGTCGGTTCTCCTCGGGTACTTCTTCTTTAGTTAGGAAACCATCGCCATTTTTGTCGGCTGAAGCAATGATGATTTTGCCAATACCAGTCCTGGTTTGCTTCTTGTCAGTGTCTGCTGGCCGCAATACTTCCCCAACCTCAGGCTCGATCTCAACCAGCTTGTTGATACTGCCGGCTTGCTTCTGCAATTTAAATGCATCGTAGAGTTCTCCAACTGCAGTTCGAGCTTCGAAACGTAGCACGTCATCATCGATGTGTATGACTTGATAAAGCTGTGTGTCTTCGGCAAGTCGCTTCATGAACTTGTAACGACTGTTGTCGTACATCTTCGGGCCGCTAACCGAGACGACGTAGATCGTTCCGTGTTCTTCATCTACGACTTGAACACCAGTTGGAACGTTTTTTACGTCGCGATCGCCGGTGGATTCCGAGCCAAGTTTTGCAGACGCGGTCTTCGCTGGTACTTTCTTTTCCGGATAGAGCTCATCGGGAACATCAAATCCAGTTCGGCCATAGGTATGGTCATGGCCTTGCAAGACCAGATCGACTTTGTGTTTGTCGAAGATTGGCTTCCACAGTTGGCGGAGTTCAGCGTTGTCGCGGCTCTTGCCGGTGGAATAGATGGGGTGGTGAAAAGTGCAGACAACCCATTGGGATTCGTTTTCGCTTAACACTTCATCAAGCCAAACAGCTTGTTCTTCGTGCATGGTACTACTGTTCATACCGATGATCCGCAGGTTGTGGTAGACCAGCGTATAGCAGCTTTCCTCAAGGCCTTCAGGGCCGTTCTCTGGAAAAGCAAACTGGGGCCGCCAGTGATGCGAGAGCCTTCGGTTGCCAGATTCATCGCGAGCCTGTTCGTGGTTGCCAGGAATTGCTATGCTTGGCATCATCGCGTTGAGCCATGCGCCCGCACCGCACCATTCGCCCCATTCCGCATCGGCTTCTGCACGATTCACCAAATCTCCAGCGTGCAATAAGAACGCTGCCTTGGGAGCATCCCGGTAGGCCTCGCGAATAACGCGCGACCATCTGGAACGCAGGTCGTTCTGGGCATCTCCAAAATAGATAAAGGAGAAGGGCTCATGCTCGGCGGTCGCTGTAGAAAACTGAAACCACTCACTCCAGTTAGTTCCGTCGCCTACGCGGTAAGCGTATCTGGTGCCTGGTTCAAGTTCGGTGAAGTCGACCGAATGAAAATGCGCCGTACTCAGGTCCGTTTTCAATGATTGGCTCTTGGCCGTAAGCTGTTTGGCATTCTCTCCAAAGTTAGGTCCTCCGTCTGCGACAGCGATTTCGGCCAGCCCAACTTCAACCTCCGTTGATGTGCGCCAAGTAACTGCCTGAGTTGAGGTTGGATCCCCAGTCCAAGTCAGCACAATCCGATCTGGCATCGCCGTAGGCTGGTACATCGCTGCAGGCTTCACAGCAGCCACTGGTAGATGTGTGTGTTCCCCGTCATGCGCGTGAAGCGGCGCAACAAGGAGTACAAAGCTTGAAAGAGAAAAAGAGAATCTACGCAACATTTCTAGCCTCGTAAGAGTTCAAGTGTCTATTCGAGCGGGATAGCTCCGAGTTGCCGACGATCCTACCCTTCAGTTCAACAAACGCAAATGAATATGTCATTAAGTTGAATCCGATCACGCCAGAGAAAGCCGCATAGAAAGGTTAATACTTGCGCGCATCAATATTTGAAGAATCTCTTAGATCCAACAGAGCAGATTTAGAGATGAACGATTACGAGGAGCCTCAAATTGGGTTGACCATCAGGGTTGGACTACTGTCAGCGTCTGCCCTGAAGACACGTTTTGTAGCACCTGGACTTCCCCGTCCGGCCATAGCACTTCTAAAGTTGCTTTCTTTTCTTTCCCAAGACCGAAATGTAGTTGTGAACCAAAGTGGCTTTGGTAGCTTCTACCGCTTCGAACTTCGGCGTACTGCACCTTCTCTCCTGCGGATACTTTCACACGAGCTCCCACCGCGTCACGATTCGCTCTCCGCCCCCGCAAGTTCAACTTCAGCCATTCGTTCTCGGTGCTCGTGCAATTGAAGAGCAATTGAGCGGAACTGTTACAGTTAAGAATCGCGACATCAATCTTTCCGTCTAGGCTGAAATCTTCGAATACGGCACCTCTACTACTGGCTGCTGTATCCATCGCCGCACCGGCGAAGTCGGTCGCTGATCGAAATCGCATGTTTCCAAGGTTTTCCATCAGTGAATTTCGCACGGCGAAATCGGTCTGAGAGCTGTGCTTTGCAACGTCCTTGAGAAGATGCCCATTGCATATGAAAGCGTCGCGATCCTGGTCGCAGTCAAAATCGATCAAGCCCGCTGCCCAATTGACGTGAGGGCGAACTTCAGTGCCCACGCGACTGCGCCGCGTAATGTCCTCGAAAATCCCGCCGAAATTCTGGAAGAGCATGGGGAACTGCGTAGTGTAGTCAGTCACCAATAATTCTTCGAATCCATCGTGATCCAAGTCGGCAACGTCCACTCCCATACTTCCGTTGGCCACCCCCAAGATGTCAAAGGCTACCCCACTGCTTAACGCTACTTCGGTGAAATTACCGGCTCCTTCATTCTGGTACAGCCTGTTGGCCTCTCCGTCACAAGCGACGAAAATATCGGGATCTCCGTCTTGATCAAAATCACCAGCTACCGCTCCCATACTCGGACCTGCAGTCTCTGCAATTCCGCTTGAGGCAGATATATCAACAAATGTACCGTCGCCTCGATTAATAAACATCGAATCATGTGCCGGCGAAAAATCCTTAGGTCCTGGTGGAAACGGAGCCGTTCTCGGCATCAGTTCCTCATGCAATTGAAAATCAAAGTCGACGTAGTTGCCAACGAATAGATCCAAATCCCCATCACCGTCTATGTCTGAAAATACTACCCCAGCACCAAACTCTTGCCCGTCGGCGACTCCCGCGAAATGCGTTGTGTCATGAAAGGTGCCATCCCCATTATTGATCCAAAGTTGATTTGCTCCGAAGTTGCTAACGTAGACGTCCGAAAAACCGTCGTTGTTGTAATCTGCAACTGCGACACCTAAGGAGTAGTTGGGAGCACAGTTAGGAAATGCCTTTGAAGCAATCTCAAAAGTCCCATTTTCGACGTTTCGGTATAACGGGTTCGCGGGCTCAACCGAACTGCCGACCTCATCGGGGGAAGGCATTTTGCAACCGTTGAGGAAGACAATGTCGACCAGTCCATCAGAATCATAGTCAAACGAAGCGACACCAGCACTCATTAGTTCGAACAAGTATCGTTTGCCGCTGTTGCCATCATTGTGCACGAAGTCAATTCCGCTGGCTGCCGAAACATCCTCAAAACGAATTACCTGCCCGAAACAGTTTGAGGAGAAGGCGACAAGAAGTGCGAGTCGTGTGCACATTGACTGCATGGAGTGCAAAACAACATCTTTCAACGGTTAGATGAACCTAATGGCTGAGTACCGGAGACAGAGTTTCCCCCTGCACCGGCCCCAGGTACGGTCTGCCACATTGGATGGTCTGGCCAATGTTGCTGAGCTTGCTGGATGGTCGCCGCAGCTTCATGCCGTTTTCCCGATGTCTCATAGGCGGCAGCCAGTAATGCATAGGACTCGGCGTTCGGATGACGCTCAAGCAACTTTACTGCCATCCTCGTTGCTGACTCACCATCACGTCTCCCGATCAGCAGCCTAATGAGCGAAACGGAGCCTTCAGGGTCTTTCGCAACCGCATCTGCCAACGTCTCTTGAGCGTATTCTTTCATGCCTGCTTGCGAACGGAGGGTCGCCAAATTGAAGCGATACAGGATGTTCTCTGGCTGGCGTTCTACCAGAAACTCGTATATCGCAATACCCTCTGCAAGTCGACTTTGCTTCATAAAGATGTTCGCCAGTGCGGCATATGCGTTAATAGGCCTTGGGTTCACGGCGATGGATTGTCGCACCCACTTCTCAGCCTGCTTGTCATCACCATTCTGAATCGCTATGGAAGCGGCTGATAGTTGCATGTCATATGCGATTCGCTCTAGGGCGTGCTGATAGTCCGCTTGAAATCCCCGCTCAGCCGAAGTGTCTTCGTTGGACGTTTCCTTCACAGTCTTCTGCATCTGCTCGCGGATTTCTGCGGCTTCCTTTACCCGGTCTTGACGAGCCAAGACATTAGCTAAGGTGTAGAGGACGGATTCGCTTTCTCCGCCAATCGATATGGCTCGGCGGATACTGCTCTCAGCAGATTCGTAATCTCTGAGCTGAATCTGGACGCGGGAAATCGCCTTTAAGGTATCGACACTTCGTGGATCGAGTTGTTCTGAGCGTTTGAGCCAGAGAAGTGCTCCTTCGATGTCACCTTCGTTCTCGTATGCCTGGGCAAGTCGGCGAAAGAGCAAGTCAGAACGCAATCCCCGATCAACTGCCAACTTCAGAATCTTGATTGCTTCTGAGTCGCGAGCAGATTGCAAATAGATTTCTCCCAAACCAAGGTAGGGACCGAGCTTGTCTCGATTCATCACCATTGCTTGTTGAAAGGATTCTGTTGCTCGCTGCATCTCACTTAGGCCGAAGTAGATTTGCGCGGCGATATGGTGAGATGCTACGTTCGCGGAATACTGCGTCTTCAGTGTTTCCGCCAACTGAAGAAGCTGCTTCGTAAGAGATTCCGGGGAGAGGTTCTGTGAGGACTCAGGGAGATTGAGTTGGGCAAATGAAATAGTTTCGAAATCTACCGCAGGGCCTTCAATTTCTCTATCATGTCTCTCACTTGCTCCAGCTAGATGGGCTCTCCCCTGCGAATTCATGGCAGTGAGGGCAACAACAAGTCCAACGATTA
Source organism: Planctomycetaceae bacterium (assembly GCA_002862265.1). GTDB lineage: Bacteria > Planctomycetota > Planctomycetia > Pirellulales > Pirellulaceae > Aureliella. The sequence goes on from PKCQ01000185.1 coordinate 6,868, forward strand.
GGGCCGTTGCCATGAGACTTCCGACAAGGATCTGCAACAAACGGTGCTGTTTATATTTGGCCTCGAAAAACTTCACTTCGTCTCCAGTCTCTGCTACGAAAACTCACCAGCTAGGGGATTCCAAGATTTAAGTGCACACAACGTGCTGCCAAGGTCCAACTTTCAGACTTAGGCGAGAAATCTAGCGTCCTTCCCTTGAGAGAGCGGCAGACTGTCGAACGATTGGGTTCTGTGCCAGGAATTCTAGTGGCGGCACCTCCACATATTTTTCCCATTCCATCAAAGGCAGACTCCACGGCTCCTCCCGAAGAGGCTCTGACTGCGGCAACACCCAAGGGCGTTCGAGCGCCCCTCTCTTCACTTTGGCAAGATCCTGGTTCGGATCGATCAGTAGCTGCGGCTTTCGTCCATTCAGAGAAAGCAAAACAAGGGCTCGCACCTCGACAGGATGCTGCACTCGCTTCTCATAGATCTTCGCTAAGTGGTGCGCGAACTGAAGAACCATCTCTGGGTTGCGAGCAAACTTGCCTGCCTGCTCTTCGTTGATGTACTCCCGCAGGTCAGGAATGATCGTCTGCTTAGCAACAGGATCTGTTACGAAAATCCGGACCCCTCCGCTCTTGCCCCGCAACATCATCCGCCAAGAAAAGAAGTGCCCCTGCTCCGTCCAACTTGCGTCTCCTGCATAGAAGTGATGTCGCAGTGGGAAGGTAATATGGAACAAGAGATAAACAAAAGCTAAGCCCACAAGGCACTTCCGGCTTAGCGACGGGCTACTCGACGAAACAAAGTCGTTTGTGCTTGCCTGAAGCTTCTCGCCCCCCAATAGTCGGCGAGGCCAGTTTGGCTCGAAAAAGATTGTGGTTGCCACAATCATGAACCAGGGAAAGATATGGATATCAAAGATAACGGCATTGCTTAGGTGGAAAACCAAACAACCTAAGTACGCGAACATGCGTGTTTTTCGGTAGAGAAGCAGAGGCACGATAGCTAGGTCGAACGAAAGTCCCAGCCATGACATCGCTAGCCCAGCCCAGGGCATAGTAAAGAAGGTGCCAAAGATAGGCCAATCCGCCATGCTTAGCATTGTTGTCCGCATCGGTTCGCCGAGAAGCCAATCCGGTATCAATTTCGCCAAGCCACCGAAGAAATAGGGGATTCCGATGTGCAGCCTTATGCACCAAAGAACCCACGCAGGAACAGTCTGGCTTGCGATAGCTGGGTTTCTATGTGCATCCCACGAGAAGTTTCTATTCAGCGGGAGCAGGACAGAAAACCATGCGAATAGCACAATAAGATAGTAGTGGTTCTGATAGTTTGCTTGGTCCAACAGAAAGACATAGGTCATCCCAACGGCGAAAAGCACGCTCGCAACGCGATAAAAGAACCCCGCAGCGATCGCCAACCCCAAGAACAGCAGCGCCCAAAAATGCAGGTACATACCAATGCCTGGCCAGGGACGAACCCAGTCAAAGCCAAGATAGGTAAAGTGATAAGCGGGCTCAATGTAGAGACGGGTTACCCGACCAATGGTCAGGTAATCCCATGCCCACACTACGATGATCGCTCCCCAGGCGACGCGAAAAAACGTAACTGAGGAATTATCAACTGTGCGATAGAGTTGATTGACAACTCTATCTACCGAAAGCTGAGGATCAGAAGTCCTCTTCGTTTGCAGCATTTTTCTTATCGTTTTGCTTGTCTCTAGCAGTTTTAGGAGGTAAGACAACCTCGAAAACGTTGTCTTCGGAGGACTTCACCTCAACATCCATCACGTCTCGTTCAGAATCCGTGACACAATTGCAGGGCTTGCCAAGCAACCCCACGCGGACTCTGTGCGGCCCCACAACGGCACCATCAGGCTCTCCCTCGCTGTAGGTCGCGATTTCAAACTCGCCGTTATCATTTGTGTATGAAAAGCCTTGTTTTCCCACCAACGCGGAGCCTTCCTGCTCGCCCGCCTTCACTGGCTCGAAGAAAACCATCGCACCGGCAACCGGTTTGCCATCACAAAGAACGGTTCCCGTTACCTTCGCCGTTGGAAAGTCTCCGCCGCCACAACCCACGAGACAGACTGACGCCACGACTGCCATGACGGCAAAATAGGTCGTTTTCATGTTTTAACCTTCTAATTGTCTGCTGACACAAAAATTCTGAATGAAGGTCCACGGTCAGTGATAACCGTGGACCACATTTTTTGACACGAGTCACCTTCTACTGGCCCCAATCGCCAAGAACTTGTCCGTCGCGTCGGTCGTGCAAATGGCAGTACGTCTGAACTTCGACATTCTCGCTGATAAAGTGAACAGAGCCATCGCCGAACGCGAACTGTGCGCCGCCAGTATGGAAGCTGAAAGCACAGTCATCGTTGAATGCTTTGTACATATTGTTTGGTGAAACGCGAGCATTGATTGGGCTCCAGGTGCGCCCGTTAGTGCGTACGGTTTCATCAGCACCACTACCAAAAGTGCCAATCCAAGTCGGCATATCGCGAAATACGGAAGGTGCGACCGTTTCGCGGTCACCATTCCACCAACGAACGTTGGTTGTCGCGTACGATGACTCTGCTGACAGTATCGTATTGCTGAGGCCATCCGTAACGTCCTTGAACTTGACACGCGGGACTTCACGAATCTTGTGCATCATGCCATAGTCACCGTAGCAGCTTCCGCCGGCAGTTTTGTAATCACAAACCGCGTAGCCGACTTTCATAGGGTTGTAACAAGGCACTGGGCCGGCACCGACGTTCTCTGATCCAGGAACAGCCCATTCTGCTGGGACTCTATCCGGCAATGCAGACGACGGGCAGCGATAAGTTGAAACGATCGTTTCTCCACCTGGATGAGGCGCGTCGACGGTGGGACGACCGATGCCAGGGTAATACACGGAGCGAATGTCCGGATTTCCGAGAACACCGTAGTGACCATTTGGGTTTATTCGGTTGTATAGATTTTCTTGCTCAATAAATGGCAGAAGGGCAACCAACCAACCAAAACCATCGTCATCTTCGCCTCTTGGTTGGCTCGGATTCGTGGTCATGTCGTCGGGAAGACGCGGATCTGAACCGAACAGAGCCGGCGGCATTGTCCTGAATGCACTTTCGTAATTGTGCATTGCAATACCAATTTGCTTGAGGTTGTTGCTGCATGACATGCGGCGTGCTGCTTCACGAGCAGCTTGAACGGCAGGCAACAACAGACCAACTAAGATGCCAATAATGGCAATAACGACCAGCAATTCCACCAAAGTGAATGCTGCTCTCCGACCTAAAACATTCATCAAAACTCTCCAAAAATCAAAACCTAAACCGGAGACACAACCGCCCGACTCTTACCAGGTGCATGGTGGTGATCTCCGCACCCAATTTCAGTACTCAGTATAGAAGTTATGTATGAATGTCTCTTGAAGGAAATGTGAAGGCTTTGGGAAGCTATTGTTATGATTCGGAGAGGTTACCTTCCGCACTTTCTGAGCAGGCAACGGAACCTGAGATCCCCTAAGAGATAGCACTAAAAACGGTGTGAACACCGTCACATTACAAACGCTGTTCTTTCTAGTTGTTTATGAATCGCACATAGAAAAAGGGCCGCTAAAAGCAGCCCTCGCGAGCGACGCCAAGTCGCCGGTCGTTATGTTGTCAGTGACGATCCTTACCGAATCAGGTAAAGGTGTTTGTCACCGCGGATTAGAATATCGCCGTTGGAAACTGCAAGAGAAGCATTCACTTCCTCACCGATTTCATTCTCCGCAACGACCGTCCAGGTTGCATCATTCTTGATGACCGTCGTCTTGCCGCTTTTCTCCGTGATGAAGATGTAGTCTTTGTTGGCGACCATTGATGCTCGCACCGGGCCAACAGGACGAAGCTCTTTTAACAATTCAGCCGTTTTTGCGTCGTAGCACCGATACACTCCCTCATCTGAAAGAATATGCACGTGTCCTTTTGAAGCCAGAGGAGAGGTCATGTAGGGAATTCCCCGACTTGCTTCCCAACAAACGTCCGGCTCTCTGTCTCCTCGTTTAAGGGAAACGGCCAAAAAACCATCATCTCTTCCCCCACAAACGTAAGCCATGTTAGCTTTGGGACAAGCAACTATTGAACTGACAGTCTTCTCAGCCGGGCCTTCGAGTTCCCATAGCACTTCCCCGCTGTCTTGAGCGTAAGCAACCGTCTGATTAGCACCCGATAGCAAAAGAGCCTTCGTTCCGCCGACCTCGCAAGGAAAAGGACACGAAAAGGAGCGAATCTTATTTTTGCGAGGAGTGGACCAGATCGTGTCGCCCGTCGACTTATCCAAAGC